>CAZCOZ010000123.1:0-6641 GCA_964500555.1 uncultured Thiotrichaceae bacterium
GTTTTTTCTCAGTTCATCTTGTTTTTCAATCATTACAATCTCCGTCAAGTTTTAAAAATATTTTAAGGTTAATCTAAAAAGATATTGTGATTTTGTACCTTCCAAGTCATGTATACAATTATGCAAAAAAGGTAAATTTAAAAGTATAAATTCTTTTTTTAATTCATACCAAAACTATTGCACGCTCACGATTTTCATAATGTTACTACCACCCTGATTACCTAACATATCGCCACGTGTGAGCACAATGCGATCACCGCTCTTTACAATGTTTTTTGCCTTCAGCAAGTCAATAACACCTAAAGTCACATCCATCGGTGCCAGGTCAGTTAAATCTGCACGTACTGGATAAACTCCACGATACAACGTCACTTTACTCAAAGTGCGTGATCTTGGTGTTAACGCATAAATCGGTATGCCTGAACTAATTCGAGACATCCACAAAACCGTCGCACCCGATTCGGTTAGTGATGCAATTGCATTCATCTTAAGATGATTCGCGGTGTACATTGTAGCCATTGCAATAGCTTCGTCAATTCTACCAAAAACAAGGTCTACACGATGATCAGAAACCATCGCGGCACGCTGCTTCTCAGCATGCTCACAAATACGCCCCATAGTTGCCACGGTTTTAGCAGGATATCTTCCCACTGCCGTTTCACCCGATAACATTACTGCGTCTGTTCCATCCAGGACAGAATTAGCCACATCAAAAACTTCTGCGCGTGTTGGAATGGGACTTTCAATCATTGATTCCATCATTTGTGTGGCAGTGATAACCACTTTATTCATGGCACGGGCTTTCTTAATTAGACTTTTCTGTAACGCCGGCAATTCAGCATCACCCATTTCCACACCCAGATCACCTCGCGCAACCATGATGACATCTGAAGCGGCTATTATCTCATCAATATTCTCTATAGCTTCCGCACGCTCTACTTTCGTTACAATGCTCGCGTCACTGCCTTCTGCTTCAACCAAATCACGACATTGATTAACGTCGGCAGCCGTGCAGGCAAATGACAGCGCGACAAAATCCACATCCATTGCCACTGCAGCTTTAAGATCTTCTTTATCTTTATCGGTCAAAGCCGGCGCAGACAAACCGCCCCCTTTTAAATTAATGCCTTTATTATTCGATAGCACACAACTGTAAAGGACTGTGCAACGGACTTCTTCACCAACAACTTCACTAACTTCTAGCTCAACGCGCCCATCATCCAGCAAAAGAACATCGCCTGCTTTGACATCTTTTGGTAAATTCTTATAGGCAAGTCCAACGCGCTCACTTGTGCCTTCGTCTTTGCCTAATGCCGCATCCAGAATAAAAGTTTCACCTCTTATTAACTGAACTTGACCGTCTTTAAATTTATGCGTTCGTATTTTCGGCCCTTGCAAATCAGCAAGAATACCTACAATACGACCCGTTTTATCACTGCATTCACGGATCACATCAACACGCTGTTTTTGTTCTTCGTGCGTCCCATGTGAAAAATTCAAACGGAACACATCAACGCCCGCTTTCATCATCTCAAGAATGACTTCCGGTGAACTTGAACCCGGCCCTAACGTCGCAACAATCTTCGTTCTGCGCATTGAGTTTTTTTACACTCTCATTTAATTAATGTCTTAAAACATTTTGTCATTGCGAGCGAAGCGCGGCAATCTCGTTTAGCGATAGCAGTGCTTGCAGAAGATTGCTTCGTTCCTCGCAATGACGATATTCTTTATTTATTTGCAGCCGCTTCTAACATTGCAACAGCAGGAAGCGTTTTACCTTCCAAATATTCCAGGAAGGCTCCACCAGCTGTTGAGATATAAGTTACTTTGTCGTATATGTTATATTTTTGGATTGCAGCAATAGTATCACCACCGCCTGCAAGACTAAAACCTGGTGAATTAGCAATTGCCATCGAAACCGTTTTTGTACCTTCACCAAACTGATCAAATTCAAAAACACCAACCGGCCCGTTCCATATAATGGTGCCCGCTTTCTCAATAATCTCTGCCAGTTCTTTTGCAGAATTTGGACCAATATCAAAAATCATATCATCGTCGGTTACTTCCGAAGCATCTTTCAATGTAGCCTCTGCATCTTCAGCAAATTCTTTCGCACAAACAACATCCGTCGCAATTGGAATACTCGCACCACGCGCTTTCATTTTTTCAATCAACTCTTTCGCTGTATCAACCAGACCTTCTTCGTACAATGATTTACCTACGTTGTGACCGACTGCTGCAAGAAATGTATTTGCAATGCCACCACCAACAACTAACTGGTCTACTTTTTCCGACAAAGACTCTAGCACCGTTAATTTTGTCGAAACTTTAGAACCACCAACAATTGCCACCATTGGTCGAGCAGGATTTGCCAAGGCTTTAGCAAGACTGTCTAATTCACCTGAAAGCAAAATACCCGCACAGGCAGTTGGCGCAAATTTACCCGCACCGTGTGTTGAAGCCTGTGCACGATGAGCGGTACCAAATGCATCCATAACAAATACGTCACATAAAGCAGCGTATTTCTTCGACAAAGTTTCGTCGTCTTTTTTCTCACCGGCATTAAAACGTACGTTTTCTAATAACACACATTCACCAGCAGCAACTTCAGGTGCATTATCCAGGTAGTCTTTTACTAAGCGAATTTTAGTGCCTAATTTTTCGGACATGACATCCGCAATCGGCGCCATTGAATTTTCATCATCCACCTTGCCTTCTTCAGGACGACCGCGATGCGACATAACCATGACAGATGCGCCTGCTTTCATGCAATGCTCAACAGTCGGCATCGATGCAGTAATACGCGCATCCGATGTTACCTTGCCATCTTTAACAGGAACGTTAAGGTCAGCACGAATTAAAACGCGCTTACCCGCTAAATCTAAATCAGTCAGTTTGATGAAAGCCATCACTAAAACTCCAAAAATTTTAACTATTGTAAATATGGTTTGTTAAATATAAATTAACTTAACAAACAATACTTGTTTCAAAATTTATTTCAAAAATACAAACTAAAAACTATTTTTGCCGCGAAGAACGCAAATAAAAACAATTCTAAATTTTTAAAGACACCAGCCCAGTTAACATTAACTGGGCTGAATCTTAATTATCTCTATAACTTCGTACTAAGCGAGAGATTTTGTTCACTGGCAAGGCGCGGAAGTATTTTGAGCGCGGAGCGTACACGCAGTACGTGAGCACTCAAAATACTTTCGCAACGCCGCCAGAGGACAAAAGATCCGCTTAGTTTGCTGCTACGTGTTCTACGAAACGCAACATATTGCAGGTGTAACCATACTCATTGTCATACCATGAAACCACTTTCACAAAAGTACTATCTAATGCAATACCTGCTTCTGAATCAAAGATTGAAGAGTAACCAACACCGCGGAAATCAGTAGAAACTACTTTTTCATCGGTGTAAGCAAGTGTACGACTCATCTCGCCAGAATCAGCAGCCGCTTTCATTGCAGCACAAATGTCAGCGTAATCAGCGTCCTTGTTTAGCTCAACCGTTAAGTCAACAACAGAAACGTCTGAAGTAGGAACACGGAAAGCCATACCGGTTAATTTGCCGTTAAGCTCAGGAAGTACAACACCTACTGCTTTAGCCGCACCTGTAGAAGATGGGATGATGTTTTCTAAAATACCACGACCACCGCGCCAGTCTTTCTGTGAAGGACCATCAACTGTTTTCTGTGTTGCTGTTGCAGCATGAACCGTTGTCATAAGACCACGTTTAATGCCCCAATTGTCATTCAGAATTTTAGCAACAGGCGCTAAACAGTTTGTTGTACAAGATGCCGCTGAAACAATTGCCTGACCTGCGTACTCAGTGTGGTTAACACCGTATACGAACATTGGTGTACCATCTTTAGAAGGAGCAGATTGAACCACTTTCTTCGCGCCGGCTTTAATGTGAGCCTGACAGCTTTCTTCTGTTAGGAAGAAACCAGTTGAATCAATTACGATATCCGCACCCACGTCACCCCATTTAAGATCAGCAGGATCACGTTCAGCTGTTAGACGAATGCTTTTACCGTTAACGATCATTGCATTTTCGCCTGCTTCAACAGTACCGTTAAAACGACCGTGAACTGAATCATACTTAAGCATATACGCAAGGTAATCTGCATCTAATAAATCGTTAATACCGACGATTTCGATGTCATCAAATTCATTATAAACCGCACGAAATACCATACGCCCAATACGGCCAAAACCGTTAATACCGACTTTAATAGTCATAATAATTTCTCCTAAATCAAAAAAATAAAAAACAAAATTACAAAATTTTTTTGCCGCGAAGGACGCAAATAATAAAACAAGAAACTAATATCTTTAGCTTTATTGTTCTATCTTACATTTTGCGTTTTTTGCGTCCTTCGCGGCGAATGTTTATCTCTCTTTACGCTACGCTATCAATCGTTTTAACAACGTTATCAACAGTGAAACCAAAGTGCTCAAACAACTGAGGCGCAGGTGCTGACTCACCAAATGTAGTCATACCAACAACGGCACCGTTCATACCAACGTATTTCCACCAGCCGTCCATGATTGCTGCTTCAACTGCAACACGTGCAGTCACTGCTTTTGGCAATACAGATTCTTTGTATGCATCATCCTGCTTTTCGAAAATCTCAACACAAGGCATAGAAACCACACGAACCTTTTTGCTTGATGCTTCAGCTGCCTGCACTGCAAGATCAACTTCAGAACCGGTAGCCATAACGATTACCTCTGGCGTGCCGTCGGTATCTTTCAGGATGTAACCGCCTTTTGCGATATTAGCGATAGTCGCATCATCACGTTTCTGGAATGCCAGGCCCTGACGAGAGAAGATCAATGTTGACGGACCATCTTTAGACTCAATAGCAGAACGCCATGACACTGCTGTTTCAACTGTGTCGCAAGGACGCCATACAGACATGTTAGGAATCATACGCAAGGTAGGAATCTGCTCAACAGCCTGATGCGTAGGACCATCTTCACCCAGGCCAATCGAGTCATGCGTGTACACAAAAATGCTACGAATTTTCATCAAAGCAGACATACGTAATGCGTTACGTGCGTACTCAGAGAACATTAAGAATGTTGCACCGTAAGGCATTAAACCGCCATGCAGTGTTATACCGTTCATGATTGCACTCATACCAAATTCACGTACACCGTAAGAGATGTAGTTACCAGCAAAATTCATTTTGGCAGAACCGTTATTGTCATTGATACGAACACTCTTGTCATTAAATGTATTGTTTGATGGTGTTAAGTCAGCAGAACCGCCAAGGAATTCGGGTAGTACTGGCGCAAAACCATTCAGCGCACCCTTAGATGCAACACGTGTTGCTGGCGACTCCTCTTTTGCATTGATGTCAGCAATAACTTTATCCGCAACTTCGGCAAAGTTTGCAGGAAGATCACCTGCCATACGACGAGTGAATTCAGCCGCTTCCGCAGGGAAAGCTGCAGCATACGCCGCAAATTTTTGATCCCATGCAGACTCAGCCGCTTTACCTGCATCTTTCGCATCCCAACCCGCATAGATATCGTCAGGGATAACAAATGCTTCATGTTCCCAC
Organism: uncultured Thiotrichaceae bacterium; assembly: GCA_964500555.1. GTDB lineage: Bacteria > Pseudomonadota > Gammaproteobacteria > SZUA-229 > SZUA-229. The sequence goes on from CAZCOZ010000123.1 coordinate 5,580, forward strand.
TCAAGATGTTCACGTGCTGCTGCAATTTCATCGTGACCCAATGCTTCACCATGAACGTTATGACCACCACCTTTATTTGGCGCACCTTTGCCGATAACGGTGTTACAACAAATCAGTGAAGGTTTGTCAGAAGCAATCGCTGCTTCTGTCGCTTTTTTGATTGCATCCGCATCATGACCATCGATAGAAATCACATGCCAGCCGTAAGCTTCAAAACGTTTTGGTGTATCGTCAATAAACCAGCCATCAACATTACCGTCGATAGAAATATTGTTGTCATCATAGAAACAAATCAACTTACTAAGACCAAAAGAACCCGCTAAAGAACATGCTTCGTGCGAGATACCTTCCATTAAACAACCATCACCTAAGAATACGTAAGTGTTGTGATCGACGATTTCGTGGCCATCTTTATTAAACTGCGCAGCCATTACTTTTTCAGCTAATGCCATACCAACTGCATTGGTAATACCCTGACCTAAAGGACCCGTAGTCGTTTCGATACCAGCAGTGTAACCGTACTCAGGATGACCCGGAGTTTTAGAGTGCAATTGACGAAATTTCTTAAGATCTTCAATACCTAAGTCATAACCGGTTAGATGCAATACTGAATAAGGCATCATAGATGCATGGCCATTCGACATAACGAAACGGTCACGATCAGCCCATTTAGGGTTAGTCGGATTATGTTTCATAAAGTCATTCCAAAGGACTTCAGCGATATCCGCCATGCCCATTGGTGCGCCAGGATGGCCTGAATTAGGGATTTGAACCGCATCCATTGTCAGGAAGCGAATCGCGTTTGCTAGTTCATTACGTGAAGGCATAGTGCTCTCCGATTAAGTTTTTGTAACTGAAAAAGTCACCACAGCAGGTGTTATCCACGCACGCACGAAGCAACAAAAATTAGTTTTAAATCAATGACTAGGACACAAAAAACAACGTGAAAATCGCTTTGTAGCGAGGCATTGAAAGGCGCGTATTTTCCCTTAATTTAGCGAAATGAGCAAGCTACGAACGCGAGCTGCGCCATTTTTGATGTAAACCTATATTAATTCAATA
>CAZCOZ010000124.1:0-5071 GCA_964500555.1 uncultured Thiotrichaceae bacterium
AAGCAATACAAAAATTAAAAACACACGTACAAAATCATATTATTGGGCAGGAAAAGTTAGTTGATCGCCTGCTTATTGCATTATTGGCAGATGGCCATCTTCTAGTCGAAGGTGCGCCCGGTTTAGCAAAAACCAAAGCCATTAAAGTATTAAGCGAAGGCATCGAAAGTGATTTTCACCGTATCCAGTTTACGCCTGATTTGTTGCCCGCAGACTTAACTGGCACCGAAGTGTACCGTCCACAGGATGGTTCTTTTGTATTCCAGCAAGGCCCGTTATTTCACAATCTAGTGCTCGCCGATGAAATTAATCGCGCGCCCGCTAAGGTTCAGTCTGCCCTTTTAGAAGCCATGGCTGAGCGTCAAATTACAGTCGGTAAAGTCACTTACCCTTTACCTGAATTATTTATGGTTATGGCAACACAAAATCCGATTGAACAGGAAGGCACCTACCCATTACCTGAAGCACAACTCGACCGTTTTTTAATGCATGTCAGTATTGGTTACCCAGAAGCATCAGCTGAAAAGCAAATATTACAACTGGTGCGCGAGGAAGCTAAAAACATAGCTAATGGTACCGCATCAACTAAAACCAGTAGCATAGAAAAAACCAGTCAGCAAAGTATTTTAGCTGCACGTAATGAAGTACTCGATGTCCACCTTGCGGAAAATCTCGAAGAATATTTATTGCATTTAGTTTTAGCCACGCGTAATCCTGAAACTTACGGTGATGACCTGGCAAACTGGTTACTGTATGGTGCCAGCCCGCGTGCAACTATTGCACTTGATCGCTGCGCTCGCGCACATGCATGGCTGGATCAACGTGATTTTGTTAACCCTGATGACATTCAGGCAATTGCATTTGATGTATTACGTCATCGCGTTATTTTAAGCTACGAAGCAGAGGCCGATGGTGTTACGCCTGATAGCTTTATTCAGGAATTAATTGCACGCGTACCTGTGCCATAAAAAATAAAAACTTGCCGCGAAAAACGCAAAGAGCGCGAAATTTCTGGCTACTAAAACCTTTACGTGTTTAGCATGCCGCGCGAGTAAATGTTCATTATGAGTAATAACACCAACAAACAAGCCGAAGGTATTACCTGGATAAGCGCGCAGTCACTTATCAAACTTCGTATGCAGGCGAATCAGCTACCTCTTGATAGTGGAAAGATTCACGCCAAACAAGGCGGCGCGTATTTATCTTCTTTCAAAGGCCGTGGCATGGAGTTTGATGAATCGCGTATTTATCAGGCAGGCGATGACATTCGCAATATGGACTGGCGAGTCACTGCCCGCACCGGCACCGCGCACACCAAAGTTTTTCGAGAAGAGCGCGAACGCCCTATTCTGCTTTGCCTGGATATAAATCCATCGATGATGTTCGCCACCCGCAATAAATTCAAAGCCGTTATTGCGACTGAAATAGCAACTTTAATTGCCTGGAATTCGGAAAAAAATAACGATCGCGTAGGCGGTTTAATTTTCTCTGCCGATGAACATGTGGAAATAAAACCCCGCCGTGGAAAAACAGCGGTATTAGATTTTATTCGTCATTGCACAAAACACCCTGGTTGGGCCGTCGCGTCTAAAACAGCCGCATCTGAAAAAAATAATAAGCGAGACATGGCTTCAGCCATCATGCGTTTACAACGTGTAACACATCCGGGCAGTCTCATTTTCATGCTAAGTGATTTTCGAGAAATGGATGAGAAAGCGCTTTCACACTTAGCCAATATTTCTCGCCACAATGATGTCATCTTAATAAAAATAACAGACCCAATTGAAACGGAACTTCCCGTTTCTGGCAATTACAGATTAACGGACGGCATAAAAGAATTACAGTTACAAACATCCAGCAAAAAAATAAAAAAACAATACAAACAGCAGCATGAAATAAAAAGCCAGACTTTTGAAAAGTTTTGCCGCCAGCATCGTATTCACCTAATCACTATTTCAACTAGTGGTAATGCAATAGAAACACTACAAAAAGGTTTAGGCATTAACGATAATAGAAAGAATAGCAATAAAAAATCGAAAACTCGTCAATCTCTACACTCTGTTCATTAACGGACAAACAAGCAACTGACAAATAAATACGATGGATAAACAGGTTTTAGATTTAAAAGATATTCACCTACCCGAGCCTATTTCGTGGTGGCCAGTCGCGCCGGGCTGGTGGTTACTGCTAACTGGCCTCGTCTTACTTGCTGTTATTATTTTTTTCATAAAGAAAGCCCATCAAAGCAAACAGCTTAATCGAGAAATAAATATCGAAATCAGAGAAATAAAAACCCAATTCAGCCGCACAAAAAACAAATACGAACTTGCGCAATCATTATCTATTTTACTAAGACGGAGTAGCATTAGCTGCTACTCTGAAAAAGAAGTCTCAGGGCTAACGGGAGAACAATGGTTGACCTTTCTCGATAACACAAGCTCAAAAACGAATAATTTTTCAAATAGTGAAAAGTTCCAAAGCAAAACAGGGAACGCTTTAATCGTCGCACCTTATTTACCTAAAACCAGTAATTTTGATTTTGATGCACAGGCATTATTGCGTTTGTGTGAAAACTGGCTCAAAACACAAAAGGCGTCTGCGACATGATGACCTTACTTTGGCCCTGGGCGTTAGTGGCATTACCACTACCCTTTTTATTTCGCATACTATTGCCACGCGCGAAACAATCCACTGACGCAGCACTTAAAGTACCCTATCTTTCTGATTTTGAATTAGGCACAAGCAATGCCTTCAACGCACAAAAATCACGCTGGCCTTTACTACTCTATAGCCTTGCCTGGATATGTTTAGTTATTGCCGTTGCACGCCCACAGTGGACTGGCGATTCCATAGAAATTCCCGTGAGTGGCCGCGATTTAATGATCGCTATCGATATTTCGAAAAGCATGGATCTTCCTATTCGTCACAACTTACGATCCGTCAGCCGGATATCAGCAACCAAAGCAGTCGCTAGTGATTTTATCGAAAAACGCGTAGGTGATCGTATCGGTTTGATTTTGTTTGGTGACCAGGCTTATGTACAGAGCCCCCTTACTTTTGATCGCACCACAGTAACCATTTTATTGCAGGAAGCCGTTACTGGACTGGCTGGACAGGCAACGGCCATTGGCGATGCAATTGGTCTGGCAGTAAAAAGACTCAGTGAACAAAATAAACTATCGCATGATCTTTTTACTGAAAAAAATATCACTGATAAAAAACTCAGAAATAAGTCATCAAACCTTAACGATCAGGTTTTAATTTTGCTCACCGATGGTGTTAGTAATCGCGGTGAAATTACACCATTAAAAGCAGCGCAACTTGCCGCAACGAAAAAATTGAAGATTCACACTATTGGCATTGGCAGCCGTGGTACACGTGAATTAGATGAAAATACTTTACGCCAGATAGCAAAAATTACTGGTGGCCAATACTTCCGTGCTTACGACACTGCCGATCTACAGAAAATTTACCAACTACTCGACGAACTTGAGCCCCTTGAAAAAGATGTAAAAAGTTATCGTCCCATTAAATCATTATTTTATCTTCCCCTTGCCGCTGCATTTGCCATTGCTTCCTTACTGGCATTAATTCTGTATGTACCTCATTTTAACTGGATGTCCTTTAACTGGAAACCACGGAACTGGATACCATGGAGCAAATCATGAGTACCGAATTAAATGACGGCATGGCAATTTTGCAACAGATCAGCTTTTTACGTGCTGACTGGTTTTTAGCATTCATCCCTCTACTTATTTACACTTTTTTTTATTACACCAAAACGAATAACAGCAAAAACTGGCAGGCCATTATTGATCCACAACTACAGGCCTTTGTATTAGAAAAAAATAACAACAAACAAAAACGTTACCCGATTTTTTTAGTTTTTATTGCTGCGAGTTTATGTATCACAGCACTCGCCGGACCCGTTTATAAAAAACTGCCGCAACCCGTTTACCAGGAACAATCCGCTTTAGTGGTATTACTTGATTTGTCACAATCAATGGATTCAACCGATATAAAACCATCGCGTCTGGCACGTGCGAAACTTGAATTGCTGGATATTTTAAAAACCAGAAAAACGGGACAAACTGCTTTTATTGTTTATGCCGCTGATGCATTTGCAGTTACCCCCTTAACCAATGATAACGCAACTATTGCTAATTTAATTCCCTCGCTTGAAACCAGTATGATGCCGGCACAGGGCAGTAATTTATCCAAAGCCCTCGCCAAAGCTTTTTCATTACTTACTCAAGCGGGTGTTATTCATGGCAATGTTCTTGTTATTACCGATGATATTCATCAACACGATAAAGTCGCTATTAAAAAACTATCTTCGCAGGGACATCGTCTTTCTATTTTTGGAATAGGCACAACTGTGGGCGGCCCTATTCCACTCGACGGTGGCTTCTTACTTGATAAACAGGGTGCGATTGTTGTGCCTAAATTACACCCTGCAAAACTACAAAGTTTCGCGCTTGCTGGCGGCGGTTTATATACTGGCTTAACTGCCGGTGATCAAGACACACTCAAACTCACCGATTTATTTCAATCCACTAAAATTTCTAAAGAGGCCCTGAACAATAACGGTGGCAGCGATATCAATGCCGACATCTGGCGAGAAGAAGGTTACTGGTTATTATTACCGCTGTTATTTTTTGCTGCACTCTGGGCAAGAAAAGGCTGGATCGCCATTGTTATCCTTTTTATCCTGCCGCTACCACAACCTGCTTATGCACAGCAGGCTTACGCCATTGACAGTAATAATTTATGGTCAAGTGAAGATCAGAAAGCCATGCGCGCTTTTAACAAAGGAAATGTCGCTGAAGCCGCGAAACAATTTAATAATCTGGAATGGAAAGCCAGCGCTTTATATAAAAATGGCGACTATCAAGCAGTGGTTGACACCTTAAAAGATACCAGCACAAGTGGTGGTTATTATAATAAAGGTAACGCGCTGGCAAAACTTGGTAACTATCAGGAAGCGATTAAGGCTTACGATAAAGCCATTGAAGTCGATGCAAATAACCAGGATGCAGATTATAATCGTGAACAGGTACGTGAACAGTTA
>CAZCOZ010000124.1:5171-6593 GCA_964500555.1 uncultured Thiotrichaceae bacterium
CTAAAAAAAATCAGGCCGAAAATGATGCTGATAATAAAGATGAAAAACCACCGAAAGAAATCGAAATCAACCCTAAAGAAACATCTATCAGCGAAGCAGAAAAAGCCGCAGAGCAATGGTTAAAAAGAATCCCTGATGACCCCGGCGGTTTACTAAAACGTAAATTTTTATATCAATACAATCGAATACCAAATCAAATTGACGAACAACAGCCATGGTAAGAAATAGCACTTTACTGAAATCGTTCAGCACCAACACATTTACAGTCGGCCTGTTAATTTATCTGGCATTCTCTTGCACTGTATTACAGGCAGCCAATATTACTGTAAGCAGTAGTCGTAACCCTGTTGCCATCGATGACTCCTTTCATCTGCTCTACGAGACAGACGGCAATATTGATGATGAACCTGATTTTTCTCCGCTGTCGCAAAACTTTGATATTTTAAGCAGCAGCCAAAGTACTAACATGCGTTTTATTAATGGTAATTACAGCCTGAAAAAATCCTGGGATTTATCTGTCATTGCAAAACAAACAGGAACTTTCACTATTCCCTCTATCAAATTTGGTAACGATATTAGCCCTGCCATACAAATCACTGTTCATAAAAATACTGCCACAAATAATCTTGCGCCAAATGCTTCAGCACCAAACAATCAAACCAACACTTCTGTCTCAATTTTTCTTGAAAACTCTCTCGATAAAAAAGAAACATGGGTGCAGGCACAGTTGATTTACACCATTCGTCTATTGCGTAATGTGAGCGTTATGGGCGGTTCATTAACAGAAGTGCCTGAAACCAATGATTCCGATGCCATCATTCATAAAATAAGCGAAGACACTTACCAAACCACACGCAACGGTATTCGATATGATGTATTTGAACGGCGTTACGCTATCTTTCCACAAAAAAGTGGCTTGCTCAAAATCCACCCTATGACATTCGAAGGCCGCATCAATACCCAACAGGCTCGAACTTTTCTTGAACGATTCAGATCAAGCGGACAAATAAAACGTTTGCGCAGCAAGCCACTTGAAGCAATAATTAATAGCGCACCATCATCAATCAATTTACAGGACTGGTTACCTGCTAATCAGGTGCAATTGCTCGATGAATGGTCCGATGATATTCAAAAAATAAAAACCGGTGAGCCAATAACGCGTACCATTACTATTATTGCCGATGGTTTAACCGGACTACAACTTCCCGACTTAAATATTGAAGAAATCAATAACATTAAACAATACCCCGACAAACCCGTAGTAGAAAACAGAAAAAGCACGGGCTCTAAAGGCCTTACTGGCATAAAACAAATTAAAGTCGCAATGATTCCTGCCAGAGCTGGAAGTTACACGCTGCCAGAAATTAAATTATCCTGGTGGAATACAGTAAGCAATAAAAAAGAAACAGCTACCATCGAAGC
>CAZCOZ010000125.1:0-2862 GCA_964500555.1 uncultured Thiotrichaceae bacterium
GCAGTCTGCACTTTGGTAGTTGGGGCGCGAACGATAATTATCGTTTCAGCGGTAGTATGGATGAAGTAAAAGTTTATGACGGTGTTTTAAGTAATGATGAAGTTACACAACTGTATGAGATAGAAGCAGACAATTTAAGCTGGAATGGTGGTGCATTAAACGCACAGGAAGATACAGCGTTAACGATAAACGCAACTGAATTACTTGCCAATGATACAGATGCAGATGGTGATGCTTTAACAATAAGCGCTGTAGAAGCAGGTGAACATGGAACCGTTGAACTGGATGCAGAAGGCAACGTCGTCTTTACGCCTGAAGAAAATTACAATGGTGAAGCAAGTTTCAGCTATACAGTTAGCGATGGTAAGGGCGGTGAAAATACCGCAACCGTTACTTTAAGCGTAAGCAGTGTCAATGACGCACCAACAATCGATGTGGTAAATACCATTACTGTAGATGAAGATGGTAGCCAACAATTCACTTATAACGTATCTGATATTGATAGTGCTGATGTTGTACTTACAGGAGAGTCAGCAAACGGTGATGTGGTTGTAAATGGTGATGGTACGATAACCTTTACGCCAAATGAAGATTATTATGGTGATGACACGATTGTATTAACTGCAACCGATAGCAATGGTGGTGTTAGCACACAGGAAATTTCAGTAACAGTTAATCCGATTGAAGATGCGCCTGATGCTGTTGCTGATGGTAGTTTTGAACCTGAATCTGCAACATTAACAGCAGAAATAAATTTTGATAGTGGCGTGCCTACCGCTTTGGTTGGTTCTCTCTCGTCAGAGAGTTCTGGTCAGGTCGGTGATGCTGCCGACTTCAATTCAGCAAAAGTTGAAGTAAGTGGTTTGGCATTAAATGGTGATGCAGGCGCACAGACAACCGTATCGATGTGGATACAGGCTAACCCAGAAGGTGGTTGGGAAATGCTGGCAGCATCGGACCATTACGACATGGTGATGTTAAATGGTGATATCGGTTTTAATACTGCACGAGGTGATATGTTCGGTACCGATGCAAGTGAACTGGCGGACGGCGAATGGCATCATATCGTCGGTGTGTTTACCAATGGTGATGTATCACAAAATACCATTCACATTGATGGTGTCGCACAGGAAATGTCGCAGATTCGTGGCACGCCAAATAACAATGCCGCCAATATTGATTCCAGTGATGGCAGTCTGCACTTTGGTAGTTGGGGCGCGAACGATAATTATCGTTTCAGCGGTAGCATGGATGAAGTTAAAGTTTATGACGGTGCACTAAGTTCTGATGAAATCGGTCAACTGCATGATATTGAATCAGCAAATATAAAATGGGACGGTACATCTTTACAAGCAGAAGAAGGCGTTACATTAGTGATTGATCCCACAAATTTACTTGCTAACGATACCGATGTAGATGGTGACGTTATATCGCTTGTTTCAGTGCAGGATGCAGAAAATGGTACGGTAGAAATAGATGCAGAAGGTAATGTTGCGTTTACCCCCGCCGAAAACTACAACGGTGAAACATCATTTAGCTATACCATCGATGATGGAAAAGGTAATACAGATACAACGACAGTAACAGTAAATGTTGTTGGTGATTCTGCGGGAAATGATGTAAATCCGGTTAATGGTACAGCGGGAAATGACAATCTTGTTGGCACATCGGGAAATGACTACATTGTTGGTCAGGGTGGGGACGATACTTTGCACGGTGGTGCAGGTGACGACATTCTTGTCGGTGGAGCCGGTAATGACAGTGCTACGGGTGGTGAAGGTAATGATACCTACGTAATGAATCCATTCGATGGCAGTGATTATTTTTCAGGCGGTGAAGGCGGTGGCTGGACGGATGCTATCGATATTTCAGCAGTGGCAGCCAATGATTCAGATAATCCCTGGACGATTGAAGTTGATGGTGCACAAGTTGAATACGATCTGGCCGCAGGTGCACTGGAAATGAATGGAGACACTGCGGGTGTTATTTCTTTTGGTGATGGCAGTGAGTTGAGTTTTGAGGGTGTGGAACGAATTGAATGGTAAATAAGCTTGCAGAAAAATTACATTTGCGTACCAAGAATAATTCCGTATTGCTGTAACTCTTCTAGTGCTGATAAACCGCCTTGTTTAACAACTTCTGGATTGGGGTGATTCATCTCAGTAATGATGGCTTCAATCGCGTCGAGTCCGTTGTAACTTTCATTATCTTGCAATAAACCAATAAGTCGAGCAGTAATGGGATTAATTTCAAGAAAATTAACCTGATCATTTCTGTTACGATAAACGACTAAATAAGTTGGTTGTGCAGGTGCTTCCGCTGGTGATTTAGAGGATAAGTTATCAGGGCTCATGGTGTGAACAGGAAACTCGTATACCAGTGGCCAGGCAACAGGTGAAAAAACAGGACGTCCAGATAAAAGATCACCGTTAGCATCAATATTGTCCATATCAATGGTTTCATCAGAAACATGCAGTGCCATTTCCACCCATTCATAATGTGCTAATTCGATTAAACCAGCAGGATCTTCTGGTTGAGGCGCTCGTTCGTTTTGTAAGTATTCAATAAACTCCTGCGAAATTTCTAAAAAATACGGCGACTGACTTTGGTGGTTTGCAAAAAAATCACGTACCATTTTATGCCAGTTTTCATCACTGTAAATTTCTCGAATTACGGGAAAGCCGCTGGAAATAAAACCTTCAATATTGTTATATAGAAGTTCGCGGTAAATTTTCATACGACGATCTTCAATACCATCAGGCATGGCATTTTTTTCTGGGTCGCGAATATGTGCAGTGAATTCGTACTGGTGTTTTTTAAAGGCAGGAATAGTCATTGTAGATTTACTTATTATATTTTTTT
>CAZCOZ010000125.1:2962-6470 GCA_964500555.1 uncultured Thiotrichaceae bacterium
TGGAATCGCAGGAATATTAAAATCGCGTTCAAGCAAAGTTGGGAACACGCCAAAGTGTTCATAAGCTTTATCCAGAATATCCCAAACAGAATCGATGACATCCGCGCCATGCGTATCAACAATTAAATCTTTGTCTTCGTTGTAATGCCCCGCAATGTGCGCATAACGAATTCTGTCGGCAGGTAACTGTTTTAAAAATTCAATTGGGTCATATTGATGGTTGATTGAATTAACATAAATATTATTTACGTCAAGTAGCAGGCCACAGTTGGCTTCTTCTAAAACGGCATTTAGAAATTCTATTTCTTCCATTTCCTTACCAGGTGCTGGCGTGTAATAAGAAGCGTTTTCCATTGAAATCTCCTGTTGCAAAATATCTTGCACGCGACGAATTCGTTCCGCAACGTAGTGTACGGCTTCTTCACTAAAGGGGATGGGTAATAAATCGTATAGATGACCGTCATCTGAACAGTAGGTTAAATGCTCGCTATAGTGTTTAATATTATGTGCGTTTAAAAACTTACCAACATCTTTTACGAAACTTTCATCTAGCGGTGCAGGACTACCAATGGATAACGAAAGGCCGTGGCACATAAAATCAAACTTCTCGGTGAACTGGCGAAATCTTTTGCCGAAAGTACCGCCAACGTTTATCCAGTTTTCAGGTGCGACTTCCATAAAATCGACCACCGATAAATCACTGTCCAGCATTTCGTTGAGCTTTTCGCGGCGTAGTCCAAGGCCAGCGCCAGTTACAGGATAAGTTTGTTTTGTCATGATGTTTCTATCGTTATTATTTGAGTTTCTTGTTTTTAAAAACTACTTGTACATGTCTATTTTTTTGCGGAAGAAGTAATCAATGCTGGCTTTTCCGGGACCAATGAAAAACAGCACAAGTAGCATTATAAAATAGGTAGTGGCAAATTCGATTCCGTTATTTAAAACAACAAAACTACCATTTTCTGTTAGCCAGTCATAATTGGCATTTTCCTTCAAAATCGATTTGGCTCGGTCAAGACGATCAACCGCACCAACGGTGCGCTCACTGGCAAAAGGTCCCGTTGCTTCAGCGATAGCCAACCAGCCGTTTTGCATATGAACAGTAACGGCGGCCACCACCATTGTGATCATTAGTGGGATAGAAATCCAGCGTACGGCGAAACCAATTAATAAAAAGATGGCGCCGAAAACTTCTGTCATGGTTGCTGCTGTTGCCATGAACTCAGGAAATGGCATGCCGAGTCCCCATTCAGTATTCCCAAACCAGTCAACGATAGATTGATCGGCTTTAAGCAAGTAGTTTCCTTCATCATCTTTTGCTAATTTTTTCGTGCCGGCCATCCAGAAGATAGGCGCTAAGTATAAGCGCAAAGCAAGTGGGCCAAGGAAGTCGAAAAAGCGTGTTAAGTTGAGAAGAGAATGGAGTTTAGCGGCAAGCGAGTATAGTGTTCCCATGGGTGCTCCAAAAATAATGGTCTTGAAAATGGTGTGAGTGTTATTGCTTAATAGTGCGGCTTAATAGCGTAGCTTAATAACGCAAGTAACCCATGCCTTTAAATAGACACAAGTTCTTTCTTAATAGTTCACACTATACTAGAAATTATTTAATGAAGCATTATATTAAACTGGAATTATCTTATTAAGCTTTATGTCGATATTGTCTAGTTAGACATTACTTTATGTGACTTTAGTTACTTAACTAAACTAATAGGTGTTTCTTCAACTTCTGGGTAGATATCAACCAGTGTTGCAGAAGTGCCATTATCCTGGACAATACGTGCGTGACGTCGACTAAGTTCACGTGGTGAACGCACGCCGCAGGAGTGTGCAATCAAACCAACCTCATACGCCATATTTTTAATATAATTAGCAACACGAGTTGATTTTTGTTCGGCGACCAAACCACCTTGTAATTTTTTATTATGCGTAGTGATGCCAGTAGGGCAAGTGTTTTTGTGACATTGCAATGCCTGAATACAACCCAGAGAAAACATAAATCCACGTGCCGAGGTTATAAAGTCGGCACCGACACAAAGCGCCCATGCAACTTCAGCAGGATTAATTAATTTACCGGATGCGATGACTTTGATTCTACTGCGAAGGCCTGCACTTGCGATTGAGTCAATAACCATTGGCAGGCTTTCATTAATGGGCATGCCGACATTGTCCAATAAGCTCATCGGTGCAGCACCTGTACCACCGTCGGCACTATCAACTGTAATAAAATCAGGCGCGTATTCTGGGCCACGTTTTTTAATGGCTAGCAGAAATTCACAGAGCCAGGTTTTGTCGCCAAAAACCGCTTTAAATCCAACAGGCTTTCCAGTGACTTTACGAATATGATTAATCATATCGATTAAGGTATCGTTGTTTTCTAATTCGATATGTCGGTTAGGACTAATCGAATCGGTATGTGCAGGGATGCCACGAATTGAAGAAATTTCTTCATCCACTTTTGCGGCAGGTAACATTCCACCTTTACCGGGTTTTGCGCCCTGCGACATTTTAATTTCGAACATGCGGACTTGTTCATGTGCGGCAAGCTTGCGCAGTTTTTCATCAGACAAATTTCCCTCTTCATCGCGAACACCATATTTCGCTGTGCCAATCTGGAAAACAATATCAGCACCGCCTTCCAGATGATAAGGTGATAAACCACCTTCGCCGGTGTTCATCCAGGCATGTGCCTTTTTAGCGCCATAAGATAATGCCTGTACAGCAGGTTTTGAAATAGCGCCATAACTCATGCCAGAGATATTGAAAAATGAGTGGGCGGTAAAAGGTGTTTTTGCAGAATTTTCGCCGATGGTTACAGGCAGGCACTTAACGGCGTCTTTACCTAAAGTTGGAAACGCCGTGTTAACAAATAATACGGTACCGCTGTGTTTTAAGTCGCGTGTTGAACCGAAAGCAACAGTGTTTTCTATATCTTTTGCTGCACGATATACCCAGGAACGTTGCGCGCGGTTAAACGGCATTTCTTCCCGGTCCATAGTAAAAAAATATTGACGAAAGAAAGTGCCAATATGTTCAAAGTAATAACGGAAGTGTCCGATGACAGGGTAGTTACGTCGGATAGCCTGTTTGGTTTGCGTGACGTCAGCAATATAAACGCCAATCAGAAAGAGGATGAGTGCGCCCATCAAAAAGACAAAAATCGTAGCCATCCAACCGAGAGCCTGTAGCCCAAAAGATTCGCCTGAAAACATTTCTTCCCCTAATTATTCGCGGTTTAAATTTTTATATTTTCTATATGGTTTATTTTTTGCTGCTTAAATTAGTCATTAATTCGTCGTGTTCAGTTTGATAGTAGACCGATTTAACTAAAACTACATAGATTGCTGTTTAACTATCGGCTAGTGGTAAGATTTATTTAGCTTTATAAGCAAAAATAGCAGTAGGCACAAAAAAGCCCCGATAATTGATTATCGGGGCTTTCTTTAGCTGCAGTAAAAACAGCCGGAGTGAAAACTAAAATAAGTCTAATAACTTATTTTTTGTCACCACC
>CAZCOZ010000126.1:0-6396 GCA_964500555.1 uncultured Thiotrichaceae bacterium
TACACATTGAAGCAACATCGTAACTGGCTTCCATGGTAGAAATGGCGATGTATTTAGCAACAGAGCCAAAGCCCGGACAATTATCAGTAATTGGTAAATCATTATCCACTGTTTTCGGAATGTGAACTGCTGTGATTGGGTAGCCCATTGTTTTACCGATTTGAGATACTTTTAAACAAGTGTCAGCAGAATCGCCGCCGCCATTATAGAAAAAGTAACCGATGTTATGGGCTTTGAAAACTTCGATCAAACGTTCGTATTCTGCGCGGTTATTTTCAAGGCTTTTTAATTTGAAACGACATGAACCAAATGCACCAGATGGTGTACCGCGAAGACCCGCAATAGTGGTTTTTGTTTCTTTGCTGGTATCAATTAACTCTTCAGTCAAAGCACCGATAATACCGTTGTTACCTGCATACACTTTGCCGATTTTATCTTTATGCTTGCGTGCAGTTTCAATAACACCACAGGCTGATGCATTGATTACTGCGGTTACGCCACCAGATTGTGCATAAAACGCGTTCATTTTTTTACTCATAATAATCCTCAGAGGTTATTCAATTTTTAATTTTTTCACCACAGATGACACGAAAGTCACAACGTTTTTATTGTTTTTTTGTAGCTAGTTAGTTGTTAGCGTAATAAACAATTAAGTACGTTTTTCTTCTGTATTTTTTGTGTTTTCTGTGGTGTGTATTTTTGATTATTTATTATGGGGGTGGAGGTTACCTTAAATCGCGGTAAATTTCAGCACGAATGTCAGTCTGATGTCTATATATCGCTCCAAAATAATGAAATTAGGGGTGGTATAATGGACTAAATTTTTAAGGGTATTTTTATGGAATCAAGTGGTTGCTCAGCCAGTGAGCCGTTTGCACTTCGCGTATTGGGCGATAGTATGCTGCCTGAATTTGCGGAAGGAGTAGTCATTATTATTGATCCTGAAGGGACGGTTTGTGACGGCTGTTATGTGATGGCGGAACACAAAAGCGAATATATTTTTCGCCAGCTACGTATTGTGGATGGAAAGTATTATTTGCAGCCACTAAATGATTTGTACGATACCGTTCAAATCGCGGGTTATAATGTGATTCAGGGCGTGATTTCTCAGCAAGCGGGTAGGAGTCGTAAGGATCGTAAATTTTATGGAAAGGATGGTGAATAGTTAAAATGAAAAATAGCGTCATTGCGAGCGCAGCGCGGCAATCTCATGTAGGCGACACAGCCACTTTAAAGAGATTGCCGCGCTGCGCTCGCAATGACTAGGTTCTAATTTTTTTATTAATTGGCTTTTTCGCTGGCAAAAAAACCTACGTTTAGCATTTCATCAACATCATCGGCATCAAGCTGATTGTCATTAGCATCATAGAGTGCCAGATCGTAATCATTCCAGCCACGT
This sequence comes from uncultured Thiotrichaceae bacterium, assembly GCA_964500555.1. Lineage (GTDB taxonomy): Bacteria > Pseudomonadota > Gammaproteobacteria > SZUA-229 > SZUA-229. Next base: position 1,400 of record CAZCOZ010000126.1, read on the forward strand.
AAGCCGGTTTTCATCGAGCTAACATTGGTAAATCCTAACTCCTGCATCATTTGAGTAACCAGTACGCTTCGGTTTCCCGAGCGACAGATGACAACAATTTCTTTATTGCGACCGTTAACTAATGCGGGGATGGCATCGTCGTATTCAGCTTCGCAGGCGGTTTCTAAAATGCCTCTAGGGACGAATAAAGAATCTTTGATATGAAACTTTTTGAATTCACTGTGTTCGCGAATATCGACGATGAGTAATTCCTGGTTTTTTTCTGCGCGTTCTTCAACATCCCAGGGGAACAGTTCGTTGATGGTAGTCCGAGCCTGGTCGACAATTTCTTTGAAGGTTTTCATTACTGAATGGTTAAATGTATAGTTGAGAAAATTAAATTATTTGCCGCGCAATACACAAAGAACGCAAAGGATAATATTTGAAAAAATTATTGATTTTTTTTGCGTCCCTTGCATGTTTTGCGGCAAGATAAATGCTTTTAATCTTTATCTTTGTTTTTCTGACGTAAACCATGCTCAACTGCCATAACAGCTGCTTCAACACGTGAATGAATATCCAGTTTTCGCAGTATGGCTTTCACATGTAATTTAACAGTGCCATCTGAAATACCCAGATTTTTTGCAATGAGTTTATTGCTCTGGCCTTCTGCTAACAAACATAAAATTTCTGTTTCACGAGGAGTTAATTCTTTGAACGGGCCTTCGTCATCATCGAGTGGTGTCTCGCCCTGTACCATGCGAGCAAGTGCATCGGTTAAATCGGCAGCAACAACACTCTTACCTTTTTCAATATCGCGTAAGGCACCGACTAATTCATCGGGTTCCATGTCTTTTAGTAAGTAACCCTGCGCACCCGTGCGTAAGGCTTTTATTAAATCGCTTTCATCATTGCTTGTGGTTAGCATAACCACGGGCGTGTTGGGTAACTCTTTACGTAACACAGGGAGTACTTCTAAACCGCCCATTTCAGGCATACGTAAGTCGAGCAAGATGATATCGGGTTGGATTTTTTTTGCTAGTTCGATGCCTTCTTTACCATCAGCAGCCGCACCTGCAACATCAATGCTTCGTTGTTCGAGCAATCCTTTTAGTCCGTCACGAAATAGTGCATGGTCATCAATGATTATTACGCGCATAGCGGTTCTACCTGAGTGTTATCGATGTGTTGTTAAAGCGTATTGTTTCTCAGGTGCTGAATTTATCACGTTTTGGGTGTTTTGATGCGTCTTTGTGCTGAAAGTTGAGTTCTACTCGCGTTCCTTCATCGGGGTCGGTTTCTATTTTTAAATCACCGCCTAAATGCTTAGCCCTTTCTTTCATAATGGTTAAGCCGATATGTTCGCCGTCTGTACTGAGTATTTTGCGTTGATCAAACCCTTTACCATCGTTTTCAACCAGAATTTTTATGTTGCCAGCATCATCATGGCTTAATAATACGCGCACGATGTGGGCGTTCGCATGTTTTTTAATATTGGTTAATGCTTCCTGCACTATTCGGTAAGCATTTAACTCGATGTCAGCAGGTAATAGTAGATGTTGTTCGTCACATTGCAATAAAATGTGTATGCCGGTTTCACTACGAAATTTATCTACCGCGCGCGTAATGGCAGGAACCAGGCCTTGCTGTTCAATGGGTACGCGACAATACGCGATTAACTGACGCAGTGCGGTTGTGGCTTCATCCAGATTATGTTCCACCGATTCGATGGTTTTAATGGTCATGAAATCGCCGACGGGTTGTATGCTCTGGTCAAGAATACGTACCTGAAATCGAAGTGAAGCGAGGGTTTGTGCTAGTGAATCGTGTAGCTCATTGGCGATAATATTACGCTCATTTTTAATCAGTTCTCGGCGACTGTTTTTATTTCGGATAGCGCGTTCTATTGATTCACCTAAATGGGCACCAACAGAAAGTAATAAATACGCCAGTTCTTCAGTAAGAACAATGTCATCTTCAACAAATAAATTGATCACACCAAGAGTACGAATTTTATAGCGAACAGGAATACAAAGCTGTTTGGGTGGTAGTGCTTCTATATCTAACGTGTTCTGACGAACTTGAATTTCATCAATAACATCGGTTTCAAAACTAAATAAATGACCATCGATGGGTGCATACTGAATACTGTTGGCCTGTTCTTCACTTATTCCAAAATGGGAAATAAGGTTCATTAAACCATCATCGGTAATCAACTGGATGGAACCAGCAGCGGCGTTAAAATGTTGTTTTAATAAGACCAGAAAGTCGTGAAGAATTTGATCTTCTTCATTAGCAGAGCTGAGCGTGCTGGTCACTCTATATAACAGAGTGATTGATGAGAAACTCCATTCAAATGAGGCTTGCTTACTCATGATTCATATTGAAAGGGAAAAATATAAAAGAAAAAATATGTTTTATTCTTTTGGTGATTTGTAATTAGGGTCGCCTGGATTGAGGAAAATAAATTGAAATTTGTCTGGTTCAAGTTCAACAAAATCGATTTTGGTCTCGTTTAATAGCTTAGCGCTGGATGCAGAAACGATTATCTCAATATCTTCAGTGGTGACAGTAATGTCATCCTCTTTGCTGTCATCAAATCCCATTCCGTAATGAATGCTTTTGTCCTGGTTAAGTGTCGCGGCAATACGAAGCGACATACCTTCGGCTTTTCCCTGGTCAGCAGAGAGTTTAATTTGTGCAGCTGCAGCTGGAGTAACTGTAATCATATAAATACTTTATTTAATGGTTGGTTTTATTTTAATTTTTATGGGGTTTGGTTTTTATGCATTCGAGCAAAGTTTATAAATCGTTCAGCCCAGGGGTTGTTTTTTGTATTACGTTGGTGCGTGTAATTCGCTAGCAAATTTTTGTATATATAACCGTCATTTTTACCATCAATCCCTGTGCCACGTTTTACCTGATAGGCGAATTTAACATCTTTATCGATATTGCTAAAGCGTGAATAGTGAAATTCATGGGCGTTAATGATGTGCGTATCGGGTATATTATCTGCCTTGGGCCATATGCTGTTCCCCGTTTCCTGTAGCTGTACATAACCACGACCTTGCGGTTTTTTTTCCATAATAATATCAGTGTTAATAACGCCCACCATGGCGCATTTTTCTGCCTTTCTGTTATTGATGTTGCCATTGTTGATGCTGCCATTATTTATGTTGTCATCATGTTGCCATTCGATAGAATTAGCCAGGTACATTAAGCCACCACATTCTGCGTAGGTAGGTAAGCCATTATTAATCGCGGCTTTAATTTCTTCGCGTAAACTTGAGTTTGCTTCTAATTCAGTCATATGGGTTTCGGGGAAACCGCCACCGATAAGAAGCGCGTCTATTTCAGGTAACTGGGTATCATGACAGGGATCAATTTCGATGAATTCAGCACCTGCATTTTCTAATGCCTGTAAGTCATCAGGATAATAAAAACCAAAAGCAGAGCAGCGTACCAGGCCAAGTTTAATTTTATCTGTGGTTTTAAGGTTTATTGTTTGATCTGTTTGTATGCTGGCTGAATTGGTATCGATACTAATATCGCCGGCTTGATCGGCGATATCTAATACAGCATCAAGATCGACTTGCTCATTAATTGCGTCAGATAAAAGCTGAATCTTTTGTTCGCAAAAGGGGTCTTCATGGCCAGGGACTAAGCCTAAATGCCGTTCATCAATATTAAATCGCTGATCATTGTGAATCGCGCCGATAACATTAACGTCAGTGTAATGCTCAATAACGTTACGCAGCTTACTTTCGTGTCGTGATCCGCCTAAGCGATTGAGTATCACGCCTTTGATTTTCACATCTTTATCAAATGCCTGATAACCGAGTATCAGTGGCGCAATGCCGCGTGTCATTCCTCGAGCATTTAAAACAAGTACGATAGGCGTTTTGCTCAATGTTGCTAAAGCGGCGTTACTGTTACTGCCGTCAAGATCAAGGCCATCGTATAAACCTTTATTGCCTTCGATTAAGGTAATATCAGCATCCTGTGACTTAACTTGCATGAGCGACAATATCTCATCGTGCCCCATGGTATAAAAATCAAGATTATAACAATCGCGCCCCGTTGCCTGTGCTAACCAGTAGGGGTCAATGTAGTCAGGTCCTTTTTTAAAACTTTGCACGGTTTTGCCGCGTTGTTTTAATGCTGCGCACAAGCCGATGCTGACTGTGGTTTTGCCAGAAGATTTGAGAGCGGCGGATATAAATATTCGTGACATGGCTACAGGTTACAGCAGAAACAACGAAAATAAAAACTTTGCCGCGAATAACGCAAAAGACGCAAATATTAAAAACTAAATAAATCTATTTTTCGCGTCCTTTGCGTTATTCGCGGCAAAAGAATTTTTAGTGTTCGTTAACGTTATTTGGCTGAGTGTGGATCAGCTACAGAATCAGCAAGTGATTCAGGTAAGAAACGTAAAACCTTAAGTGCAAAAACCACGATAAACAAAGACAAAGCAACGCCGCCCAGACCTAACAGAATTTCAGTTAGGCTAGGCGTGTAACTGTGAACGACACCATCAAAGAATGAGCTAGTGACTTCATAACCAGGGAAGATTTCCAGCGGGAATGCCTGGCCAGCAATGAGGATGTTATAGAGCTTTGCAAAACCACCAAGGATGACCAGACTACAGATCAACCCCAAGGTTGTACGGCAGTTTTTAACACCGGGCGCGTAAATCAAAATGAGCGGTATGATGCCACCAAGCAGAATTTCACCTATCCAGAATATGTTGGTGAAAACACCGCCTTCCAGTAACAGGAATCTTTGCACATCATGGTGCTGTGTGGCGTACAGGTTGGTTAAATGGTAGACGGCGGTGAAATAAAGCACTGCAGCTATAAAGATACCGAGCAGATTTCTTAAACGATTGAGCACCACATCGCCTAATTCCATGTTGGTCCATTTGTAGGACGACATTAAAACTAGAATAAAAATGGCTAAGCCAAATGAGAATGACATGGCAATAAACATCGGTGCCATTAGCGCAGCATCGTAAG
>CAZCOZ010000127.1:0-6376 GCA_964500555.1 uncultured Thiotrichaceae bacterium
TCAGCCGCTCGGCCATTTCTCCAATATTATTCTAGCTATATGAAATGCAATAAAAAAACAGATATGCATCGTCACAACGGGTGCGAAGCATACCTGTCTTCTGGGAGCAGGTAAAGTTTTTTAAACGTTTCCTGGCTCTGCTTTTTCTGCTTTTATTCGATCATAAATTTCTTCACGATGAACAGCTACTTCTTTTGGCGCGTTGATGCCAATTCTTACCTGATTACCTTTTACACCAAGTACGGTTACGGTGACTTCATCACCAATCATAAGAGTTTCACCAACACGACGGGTTAATATCAACATTTCCTTTTCTCCATGTTGTTATTGTGTCAAAAAATAAGAGCAATGAATTGCGCGAGAATTCCTTGCCTTATCACATACCCTTCATTCTTTATACACAAGCAGGGCCTCGTGTTAACTGTAAGTCTGATATTACAGGTTTTTTAAATGTCCGTCACTATCTAAACCGAAGGCTGCATGCAATGAACGCACACCCAATTCAAGGTATTTTTCATCAACAACAACCGATATTTTAATCTCTGATGTCGATATCATGCGTATGTTTATGTTTTCTTTGGCTAATGTATCGAACATTGTATTCGCTATTCCTGCATGCGAGCGCATACCCACGCCCACCAGTGATATTTTCACTATCGCATCGTCGCCTTTTACTTTTTTCGCCCCCAATTCTTTGGACACAGTCTGCAGTAAAGCGTAGGCAGCCTCGTAATCATTTCGGTGTACGGTGAAAGTGAAATCAGTACAACCATCTTCGGCAATATTTTGCACGATCATATCAATTTCAATATTGGCATGCGTAACAGGACCGAGTATTTTTGAAGCCACACCGGGCTGATCAGGCACGCCACTGATGGTTAATTGTGCTTCATCACGATTAAATGCGATGCCTGAAATTACCGCTTGTTCCACGTCATTATCCTCCAGTGCGATAAGTGTGCCATCACCTTCTTCGAAAGATGACAGCACACGTAATGGGACATTATATTTACCGGCAAATTCGACTGAGCGAATTTGTAATATTTTTGAACCGAGGCTAGCCATTTCCAACATTTCTTCAAAGGTGATTTTATCAAGTTTTCTCGCCTTGGGTTCGACACGTGGATCGGTGGTATAAACCCCATCCACATCGGTATAAATCTGACACTCATCCGCCTTTAGCGCCGCGGCGATTGCAACAGCCGTAGTATCCGAACCACCGCGGCCTAATGTTGTGATGTTGCCCTCTTCATCGACACCTTGAAAACCGGCGACAACGACAACACGATTCGCAGCTAAATCCGCTTTCATGTTATCGCATTGAATTTCTTTTATTCGCGCTTTGCCGTGAGCGTTATCAGTCACCATACGAATTTGTGCACCGGTGTAAGAACGTGCGTCGCAACCACGATCAAGTAGTGCCATGGTCAATAATGCAATAGTAACTTGCTCGCCTGTCGATACAATAACATCGAGTTCGCGTGCATGAGGTTTAGCACTCATCTCATTTGCCAATGTCAGCAAGCGATTGGTTTCACCACTCATGGCCGAAACCGCGACCACAACCTGATCCCCACTTTTTGCGCGCGCAGCAACCTTATCGGCAACATGACCGATTTTTTCGATTGTGCCGACAGAAGTTCCACCGTATTTTTGAACGATTAGCGCCATAACGTTAGGGTGAGAATATTTTAAGTGCTACAAAAAGTGTGGAGTATATAAGTTATGGCTAATTCTGGCAATGAAGCAATGTTAGTTAAGACAATTTGTCCGCAGATGGACGCTAATGAACGCAAATAAAACCTAAAAAAGCGTTGAGATTTTTGTAGGCCGGGATAAGGCGATAGTGTTCCCGGCGCTTTCATTAAGCACCGCCTGCTATGTTTCCTAAGCAGGCCTTAAGGTAACAGTGCTTTATAACTAATTACTTTGTTTTATTTGCGTTCATTAGCGTCCATCTGCGGACAATAATGTTTTTAAAGTTGAGATTGCAACCAACCTTTAGCAGCTACTAATGCCTTCTCAATATTCTCTGGCTGACTACCACCTGCTTGCGCCATATCAGGACGACCACCACCTTTACCACCCACTTCTGCAGCGGCGATATTCACCAACTCGCCGGCTTTTATTTTCGGGGTTAAATCTTTTGTCACGCCTGCGATGAGTGTTACCTTACCGTTACTTTCACTGGCAAGAACAATTGCGGCTGTGCCTAATTTATTTTTTAGCTGATCTAAAGTTTCACGTAAGGTGTTGCTGTCCGCGCCATCAAGATTGGCGGTGAGAATTTTCACGCCACCGATTTCTTCTGCCTGACTGCTTAAATCACTTCCTGCCTGTGAGGCCATTTTGCCTTTTAGCTGGGTGAGTTGTTTTTCCTGTTCTTTAATCCGAGTTAGCAACTGCTCTACTTTGCCATTGACTTCATCACGGCTGCTTTTTAGCAATTGTGCAAGTGCATCTAACTGCTTGTCTTTTGTTTCGACCCAGTTAACCGCGCCCTCACCTGTTACTGCTTCAATACGACGCACGCCTGAAGCAATGCCTGTTTCTGCAGTGATTTTGAAGAAGCCAATATCACCAACACGATCGACGTGAACACCACCACACAGCTCAGTGGAAAATGACTTACTCTCATCTTCGTGACCCCCGCTTTTATCACCCATGCTGACAACACGTACCACGTCATCATATTTTTCACCGAACAATGCCATTGCACCTGATTCTTTCGCGGCTTCCAGTTCCGTTTCTTTTGCCTGCGCTGAACTGTTACCACGAATTTGTGCATTAACGATTTGCTCTATCTGACTTAACTGTTCTGCTTTTACGGGTTCGAAATGCGCAAAATCAAAACGTAAACGTTCCGCATCAACCAGCGACCCTTTTTGTGAAACGTGATCGCCTAAAACAGTTTGTAATGCGGCATGCATTAAATGTGTGGCGGAATGATTGCGGCTGATAGCCTTGCGACTTTCGAGATCAAACGCTGCAGTTAATTCATCACCTTTATTAATTGCACCCAATTTCAATTCACCAATATGTAAAATACTTTTACCCTGCTTTTGCGTATCGCTAACAATGAAATTCGCATTAACTGAAGACAGTACACCGGTATCACCAACCTGTCCGCCCGACTCACCATAAAAGGGTGTTTCACTCAGCACAATCATACCCTGCTGATTTTCAGTTAAGGTTTCGACAGCAGTCACCTTTCCGTCCTGCTGCGCGAATAATTCGAGCACGGTACTGGTTTGTTTCGTCTGATCGTAACCAGTGAAAACCGTATCACTTTCTACTTCAACTTCTTTGTTGTAATCGACACCAAACTGACTGGCACTTCGGCCGCGTTCACGTTGTGCTTCCATACAGGCTTCAAAACCGGTTTCATCGATTTCTAAATCACGTTCACGTGCAATGTCGGCAGTCAGATCAACTGGAAAACCGTAAGTATCATAAAGTTTGAATAAAGTTTCGCCGGCAATAGTATTAGTACCTTTTAATGCAGCAATATCTTCTTCAAGAATTTTCATACCCTGGTCAAGGGTTTCGGCAAAACGTTCTTCTTCCAGTTTTAAAATGCGCTCGACATTTTTCTGCGCTTTGCTTAATTCAGGATACGCTTCGCCCATTACTTCAACTAAAGGCTGTACCAGTTTGTAGAAAAACAAATCATTCATACCAAGTTGATGACCATGTCGACAGGCACGACGAATAATGCGACGCAAAACATAACCACGACCTTCATTTGAAGGCATAACGTCATCAACAATTAAAAATGCACAGGAACGAATATGATCGGCAATCACTCGCAATGATTTATTTTCTAGATCATCCACTTTTGTCGCTTTTGATGCAGCCTTAATTAAATGCTGGAATAAGTCAATGTCGTAATTATTGTGTACGTTTTGAAGGATTGCAGCTAAACGTTCCAGCCCCATACCGGTATCGACAGAAGGTGCCGGCAAGGCAACCATTTCGCCATCCGCACTACGGTTATACTGCATGAACACAAGATTCCAGATTTCGATATAACGATCACCGTCTTCTTCTGGTGTACCCGGTGGCCCACCCCAGATATCTTCACCGTGATCATAAAAAATTTCGGTGCATGGACCGCACGGACCGGTATCGCCCATTGCCCAAAAGTTATCGCTTTCGTATTTTTTGCCCGGCTTATCACCGATGCGACTAAGACTGTCTTCACTGATGCCTATTTTATTAAGCCAGATATCCGCCGCTTCATCATCGTCGGCATAAACCGTTACCCATAGTTTTTCTTTAGGCAAGCCGACGACTTCAGTTAAAAATTCCCAGGCATATTTTATGGCGTCTTCTTTAAAGTAATCACCAAAACTAAAGTTACCCAACATTTCAAAGAAGGTATGGTGACGTGCGGTGTAACCCACGTTTTCTAAATCGTTATGTTTACCGCCTGCGCGTACGCAACGCTGACTTGAAGTAGCACGATTGTAATGACGTTTGTCGCGACCGATAAATACATCTTTAAATTGCACCATGCCCGCATTGGTAAACAATAAAGTTGGATCATTGCCGGGCACAAGTGAGCTACTGGCCACGACCTCATGGCCTTTGTCTTTAAAGAATGTCAGAAACGCCTGGCGTATTTCCGCGCTGCTTGTAATGCTTGAATTCATACGATAAATTACTTTAATAAGTTTATATAAATAATTGTTTTATAATGTTTTATTTGTTTATTATAAGAAATGTCTATCATTTCACAAGTATCACTTCACAAGCGGATAAATACTATCAAGTGAAAAACCACGATACTGCAGAAACCGAATACGCTTTGCCTTATCGCTATAATCTTCAATAGCTTTATTTTTGTACTTCTTTTTATACTGCTCAACTAATGTCTGCGACCAGCTGGTTTCACCCGAGTACAAATAGGTTTCGACAACACTTTCTTTTACGCCGCGTTCGTTAAGTTCTATCGAAATACGGATTGGGCCAAAACCTTTTATCTGTCGCATACGAATATAGGCTTCAGCAAAACGTTCGTCGGATAACCAGTCACCCTGTATTAATTCGACTATGGCCTGTTCTATTTCGCTATCGTCGAATTCACGCTTAGCTAGTTTGTCACGTATTTCAAACGCAGAATGTTCACGTCGAGACAGTAATCTAACGGCGATAGATTTTGCGCTCTGCTTTTGCACTCAGGTGTTCACTCTAAGTTTTCACTATACTTCACTATAAAAAAAGTAGCATAAAAACATTCGATAGCTAAAAAAAACTCCCGCAATGCAGGAGTTTTTCAATTTAATCAAGCTAATCACAAAGTATCATATTCGCTACAGACTGTCATCCCGACCGACTGGTAAATACGAGACGTATGCTTTCAACTATGCTTCTTCAAGCACGCCATCAACTGCGCCTAATTCTGCTTCATCTTCAGTAGGTTTCGTTAATAACTTATCACGTAGTGTCTGCTCAATCGTCGCAGCAATATCAGGATTCTCTTTTAAGAAGATACGCACCTTCTCTTTACCCTGACCGATTTTATCGCCATTGTAACTGTACCAGGCACCTGCTTTTTCGATTAACTTATGCTCGACACCTAAATCAATTAACTCGCCTTCGCGTGAAATACCTTCACCGTAGAGAATTTCGAAAAATGCCAGTTTAAACGGAGGCGCGACTTTATTCTTAACCACTTTAACTTTGGTTTCGTTACCGACAATTTCATCGCCTTTTTTGATTGCGCCAATACGACGAATATCCAAACGAACCGATGCATAAAATTTAAGCGCATTACCGCCAGTAGTTGTTTCTGGGCTACCGAACATAACACCAATTTTCATGCGAATCTGGTTAATGAAAATCACCAGGGTATTCGAACGTTTGATGTTACCGGTTAATTTACGCAATGCCTGTGACATTAAGCGTGCCTGCAGCCCCATGTGTGAATCACCCATGTCGCCTTCAATTTCAGCTTTCGGTGTTAACGCGGCGACAGAGTCAATAACAATAATATCAACTGCGCCCGAACGCACTAACATGTCGGTAATTTCTAGCGCCTGCTCACCTGTGTCCGGTTGTGATACCAACATTTCATCAATATTCACACCCAACTTTCCAGCATAAACAGGATCAAGTGCGTGTTCCGCATCAATAAATGCTGCGGTACCACCTGCTTTTTGCATCTCTGCAATCACGTGTAATGTTAGTGTTGTTTTACCTGATGATTCAGGGCCATAAATTTCTACTACGCGACCTTTAGGCAGACCACCTATACCCAGCGCAATATCGAGATTTAACGACCCTGTTGAGATCGTTTCGATATTAGGGATTGAACCCTCGTCGCCCATACGCATGACAGATCCTTTGCCGAATTGACGTTCAATTTGTGATA
>CAZCOZ010000128.1:0-6238 GCA_964500555.1 uncultured Thiotrichaceae bacterium
AAAGGCCGAGCAACTATTTGTTCGGCCTTTTTTATGCTCTTGTTCTCATGCTCTGGGTGGAGTAATGAAAAAATTAGTTTATTTCACTGTCATCCTCGAACGATTTTATCGAGGATCTAGCGTTATCAGTGGCTTCAAAGTTTTAGATTCCCGATGGAAGCATTCGGGAATGACAAACCATTTTGAATTGAATGTTTACGTGGGAGTGTAAAGCGTCTTAGGCAAAAGAGGTTATTTTTTCGGAATATACAAATCCGTAATCGTACCTTCAGCCATTTCTGCGGCGAAGTTAAAGGTTTCGGATAGTGTTGGATGAGGATGTACGGTTAAAGCGATGTCTTCAATATCCGCACCCATTTCTAAGGCCAAAACAGCTTCCGCAATTAATTCGCCCGCATTGGTGCCGACCATGCCTGCGCCAATGATTTTGTGTGTGTTTTTGTCAAACAAAACTTTAGTAATGCCTTCATTGCGACCGATGCTTAATGAGCGACCACTAGCTGCCCAGGGGAATGCGCCTTTAGTGTATTCAATGCCGTCGGCTTTGGCCTGTTCTTCGGTGATGCCCATCCATGCGATTTCTGGATCGGTGTATGCGACCGAGGGAATGGTTTTTGCATCGAAGAAAGATTTCATGCCGGCGATAACTTCCGCCGCTGTTTTGGCTTCGTGTGTGGCTTTATGTGCCAGCATAGGTTGGCCGACAACATCGCCAATAGCGAAGATGTTATTTACATTTGTGCGTTGTTGTTTATCAACATTGATAAAGCCGCGTTCATCAACCGCAACACCTGCTTTGTCGGCGTCAATTAAATTTCCGTTTGGGCTGCGACCAACAGCAAGTAATACGCGATCGAAAGTATCGGAATCGGGTACGCCTTTGCCTTCGAAAGTAACTTTTAAGCCTTTTTTCTGCGCGTCGATAGCGGTGACTTTTGAGTTTAACCAAATATTTTCGTAACGTTTTTTAACGCGTTTCATTAGTGGTCGAACTAAATCAACATCGCAACCCGGAATTAAGTTAGGCGATAATTCAACCACTGAAACTTTAGAGCCCAATGCATCGTAAACCGTTGCCATTTCCAGGCCAATAATACCGCCACCGATAACCAGCAAGCGTTTTGGAATGTCAGCAAGTTCAAGCGCGCCAGTCGAGTCCATTAAACGTTCGTCTTCGTATGGAAAGCCGGGGATTTTAAATACGGAAGAGCCGGCAGCGATAATGGCGTTGTCAAAAGAAATGCTTTGAGTGTTTCCTTCGCTGCTGTTGTAAGGGCTGACTTCTATCGTATTGGCCGAAGTGAATTTTCCGTAACCCGTTACAATTTGTACCTTACGTTGTTTTGCTAGCGCGGCAAGTCCGCCAGTTAATTGTTTGATGACTTTGTTTTTAAAGCCGGCCAATTTTTTAATATCAATTTTCGGTTTGCCGAAATCAATACCGTGATCCGCCATTTCTGCTGCTTCATTAATGATTTCAGAAGTGTGCAATAAAGCTTTTGACGGGATACAACCAACGTTTAAACAAACGCCGCCAATGGTGCTGAACTTCTCAATCAGAATTACTTTTTTGCCAAGATCAGCAGCGCGGAATGCGGCGGTGTAACCACCGGGGCCTGAACCAAGTACAACAACTTCCGTATGTAGGTCGCTGTTGTTGGCTGGAGCAGCAGATGCCGGTGCTTTTTTGGTTTTTGTCTCGCTTGTTGTTGAGGCAGTCGCGGGTGTTTCTTTTTTGTTATCCGTTTTTTTGTCTGTGTCGCTTGCGTCTTCAGTGACTTCTAATTTTAAAATTAAACTACCCTGAGTCACTTTGTCGTTAACGTTAACCAGAACTTCAGTTACTGTGCCGGCTGAAGGTGAAGGGATTTCGATCGTCGCTTTATCGGATTCTAACGTGATAAGCGCATCTTCTTCAGCAATGGTATCACCAACATTGACTAGTACTTCAATAATATCGACGTCACTAAAGTCACCAATATCAGGAACTTCTACGTTTACTATTTTGCTCATGGGTGTTTCCTGAATCAGGCTAAAGTAATAGACGGCGTGTATCGGATAACACGGTGCTTAAGTAAGAAGTGAAGCGCGCACCATCTGCGCCATCGATTACGCGATGATCGTATGATAGTGCTAGCGGTAAGATTAACCGTGGTACAAACTCACCGTTGCCATTGCTGTCTTTTATATAAACAGGTTTTATCGATGCACGTGAGACGCCGAGGATAGCAACTTCAGGTGCGTTAACAATAGGAGTGAATGATGTGCCGCCGATTCCGCCAAGACTGGAAATAGTAATGCAGCCGCCCGACATGTCGGCGGGTGATAATTTTTTGTCACGCGCGCGTTTGCTAGTATTAATTAATTCATGTGCAAGTTCGATTAATGATTTTCTATCACAATCACGAATAACAGGAACCACGAGCCCATCGGGTGTGTCCATCGCTACACCAATATTGACGTATTTTTTCAGGATAAGGTTTTCGCCTGTGTGATCGAGTGAAGAATTAAAGCGTGGGAATTCTTTTAAGGCAGACACTAATGCTTTCATTAAGAAAGCAAGAACAGTTACGCGAGTACCGTCTTTTTTATTTTCTTCATTGAGTTGTTTGCGAAATTTTTCTAACTCAGAAATATCCGCTTCGTCAAATTGTGTAACATGTGGTACGGTTACCCAGTTACGATGCAAAAACTTTCCAGTTAATTTATTGATGCGACTTAATGCCTGGGTTTCAATTTCACCGAACTGACTGAAATCGATTTCTGGCATTGGTTCTACGCTAAGACCGCCACCGCTATTGCCCTGCGTTAAAGTTTGTTTGACCCAGGCTTTTACATCATCTTTTAGAATGCGATTTTTTTCACCTGTTCCCGTCATTTGTGAAAGGTCGGCGCCTAATTCACGCGCAAACTTTCTTACAGATGGGCTGGCGTGTGCTTTTCTAAAACCTTCTTCGTTAATGCTTAAGTTGGCTGTAGGCGAAGGGCGAGGTGTTGCTGGCGCGGGTGTCTTAGGTGCAGGTTTTGGCTCAGCGGCTTTTGTTTTTTCTGTGTTTTGTTTTGTGGGTGCTGCTTCAATACGCGCTTCTTCTTTGTTATCTGCAGCGCTGCTGTTTTCACTGCTAGCTTCAGATACTTCTAAAGTGATCATCAGGCTGCCTTCGGAAATCTTATCACCAATTTTTATTTTGACTGCTTTTACTGTGCCTGCAGATGGTGACGGAATCTCCATTGCGGCTTTATCCGATTCCAGCGAAGCAATTGGATCCTCAATCGAAATTTGATCACCGACGGCAACCAGAATTTCGATAACTTCAACACCGTCGAAATCGCCAATATCAGGAACAAGAATGTCTTTAATTTCTGCCATTTGTATCTACTCTGCTTAATCTTATGTTATCTGTCAAAAACTAAACTGTAATAGGGTTTGGTTTCTTCGTGTCGATTTTATATTTCTTGATCGCGTCGCTAACTTTAGATGCAGGAATGGTTCCTTCATCGGCCAATGTTTTAAGTGTGGCTAAAACAACGTAATGACTGTTTACTTCGAAATGACGGCGTAAGTTTTTACGTGTGTCGGATCGGCCGAAACCATCCGTACCTAAGACGGTGTAAGTTGCAGGTACATATTGACGCACCTGATTTGAAACCGTGCGGATGTAATCCGAGGAGGAAATTACAGGGCCTTCGCAATCTTTTAGTTCATTTGTTATGTAAGGTACACGCGCTTTTTTGTCGGGGTTTAGCATATTCCAGCGTTCGCAATCTACCGCTTCGCGAGCAAGTTCGTTATAACTGGTGATGCTCCATACGTCGGCGCTAACTTTCCAGTCTTTCTTAAGTAGTTTCGCTGCTTCAATTACTTCGCGTAAGATTGTGCCGCTGCCGAATAGTTGAGCTTTGTGTTCGCCTTTTTTTGCTTTATCTGTGCTGAATGCGTACATGCCTTTCAAAATGCCTTTTTCAGTACCTTTTTGCATGGCTGGCATAACATAATTTTCGTTCATCGAGGTAATGTAGTAGTACACATTTTCCTGTTCCTGAACCATGCGGCGCATACCGTCATGAATAATAACGGCAAGTTCATATGCAAAGCAGGGATCGTAGGCAACGCAATTTGGGATGGTTGATGCAGTAATTAAACCGTGACCATCCTGATGCTGTAAACCCTCGCCAGCCAGTGTGGTTCGACCTGCCGTCGCGCCGATTAAGAAACCGCGTGCCTGCATATCGCCCGCTGCCCACGCTAAGTCACCAATGCGTTGGAAGCCGAACATAGAATAATAAATGTAGAACGGCACCATGTTAACGCCGTGCGAACTGTAGGCAGTTGCTGCTGCAATCCACGATGACATTGCGCCTGCTTCGTTAATACCTTCTTCTAAAATTTGTCCGTTCTTGTCTTCTTTGTAGAACATCACCTGCGCTTTATCCTGTGGCTCGTATAACTGGCCGACAGAAGAATAAATACCGAGCTGGCGGAACATGCCTTCCATACCAAAAGTGCGCGCTTCGTCTGGCACGATAGGAACAATGTTCTTACCGATTTTTTTATCGCGAGTAAGCGCGGTGAGGATGCGAACGAATGCCATGGTGGTCGACATTTCGCGTTCGCCTGAGCCTTCTAATAACGCAGAAAAAGTAGAGAGTTCTGGGATTTCCAGTGGTGCAGCTAAATGTGTGCGTGAAGGTAAATAGCCGCCTAACTTTTTGCGTTGTGCGTGCATGTATTGCATTTCAGCGCTGTCTTCGGCAGGTTTGTAGTATTCCGCGTTTGCTATTTGTTCTTCAGATAAAGGGATATTAAAGCGTTCAGCAAAAGTCGCTAAATCATTCTCACCCATTTTTTTCTGTGAATGCGTGGTGTTCTGGCCTTCACCCGCTTCACCCATGCCGTAGCCTTTTACTGTTTTGGTTAAAAGCACGGTAGGTTGGTCTTTGTGGTCGGAGGCTTTTTTGTAAGCGGCATAGACTTTGTGTGGATCATGGCCGCCACGGTTTAGACGCCAGATGTCATCGTCTGACATGTGTGCGACCATGGCTTTTAATTCGGGTGAGTTGAAAAAGTGCTCACGTACAAAAGCGCCGTCTTTGGCTTTGTAATTCTGGTAATCGCCATCAACAATTTCAGCCATACGGGTTTGCAGTAAGCCGTCTTTATCTTTTGCTAATAGTGGGTCCCAGTAAGAACCCCAGATTACTTTGATAACATTCCAGCCTGCGCCACGGAAAACCGATTCCATTTCCTGAATAATTTTTCCGTTACCGCGAACCGGACCGTCAAGACGTTGTAGATTACAGTTGATAACAAAAATAAGGTTGTCGAGTTTTTCGCGACCGCCTAACGAAATTGCGCCCAATGATTCAGGTTCGTCCATCTCGCCGTCACCACAAAATGCCCAGACTTTACGGCCTTCTGTATTGGCAATGCCGCGATCATGCAAATATTTCATGAAGCGTGCCTGGTAAATCGACATGATTGGGCCAAGTCCCATTGATACGGTTGGGAACTGCCAGAAATCAGGCATCAACCATGGGTGCGGATAAGACGATAAGCCGCCGCCATCAACTTCCTGGCGAAACTTGTCTAACTGGCTTTCAGTGAGTCTTCCCTCTAAATAAGCGCGGCCATAAATACCGGGTGAAGAGTGGCCTTGCATGAAAATGAGATCGCCGCCGTGGTCCGGTGTTGGTGCGTGGAAAAAATGATTGAAACCGACATCATAGAGTGTCGCGGCTGAGGCGAAGCTGGCAATGTGGCCGCCCAGTTCAGAGCTTTCTTTGTTGGCGCGAACCACCATTGCCATTGCGTTCCAGCGAATAAAGGAGCGAATACGGTATTCCAGTTCAGGATCGCCCGGTGTGCGTTCCTCTAAATGAGTAGGAATGGTGTTGAGGTAGGCCGTATTGTTGGTAAATGGCAGGTTAGCGCCATTGCGACGAGCGTTATCAATGAGCTGCTCTAGCAGGTAATGCGCGCGCTCAACGCCTTCGTTTTCCAGAACAGCGCTTAATGCATCTAGCCATTCCTGAGTTTCTAGTGGGTCAATATCGTGTAATTCTGTCATCTGAATCTCGCACATTAGATGCAAATAACGCCATCTTGTTGAATGATCGCGGCATTTGTCGCTATTCTTTAGTTTTTATTAGTTGCTCTCGGGAACCATGTAGCGTTTTCCTGAGAGTTAGCCGCGTAATTATAGAAGTTATAGCTACTTTAGTCGAATTTAATATAGTG
>CAZCOZ010000129.1:0-6168 GCA_964500555.1 uncultured Thiotrichaceae bacterium
TCATCCCGCAAAACGATGACTTCACAACCACCATCAGACCCAATATTCTGCTTAATTCGAATCGGCTGACAACAAACTGAACAGTCTTCGTAATAATCCTGTTCAGTTATTGAATCATCAATCAGTAACTCAATGTTTTCACCACAATACGGGCAACTTACATGACGGTTAAGCAACTCCATATTTATAATGTCCCATCTCTATTAATTATGACGTAAATCAAGCAATGACATGGTTAACGCTGGCCAGTAGGTAATGATCAATACTGCAAGAAACAGGATTATCATAAACGGAATAGTGGCGTAATACAGTTCTGTGATTGGTTTTTTAAATCGGTAACTGGCGATAAAAAGATTCATACCAACGGGTGGTGTGAAATAACCAATTTGCATATTCGCAAGAAAGATGATGCCGAAATGTATTGGGTGGACGCCGTAACCAACCGCGATGGGTAATGTTAGTGGCACAATAATAACCAGAGCAGAAAATACGTCTAGCGTCATACCGATAACGAGCAGGAAAATATTAAGCAGTATTAGAAAAGTTAACTTACTATCAACATGTTCCTGAACAAAATTAAATAATCGGATTGGCACTTCGGTATCAATCAAATAATTTGTTGAAGCCAGGGAAACCCCTAAAATAATTAACACACCACCAACCAGAACCATTGACTCGCGCATAATTCTCGGCAGTTGTTTGATTTTAATTTCACCTAAAATCAACACATCAACAATTAGTACATACATCACAGCAACGGCGGCAGCTTCTGAGACAGCAAAGTAACCGCTGTAAATACCACCAACCAAAATAATGGGTAAAGGTATTTCCCAGATCGATTCCCTTAAGGCGCTAAACAATTTTTTTGCATCAAATGCTGTAGTAGGAATTTTATCGCCAATACTTTTATACATGCTCCACGCAATCAGTAATGCCAGCATTAAAAGCCCGGGTAACAAACCTGCAATAAATAAATCATCAATCGCGACGCTCTGCTCTAAATCCATTTGTTGCGCAATAACGCCATAAAGAATTAATGCGATTGATGGTGGGAATAATAAACCCAAACTACCTGACGAAGTAATTAAACCAAGGTTGAAACGTTCCGAATAGCCGGCCTGCTTCATTGCGGGATAGAGAATGGCACCAAGTGCAATAATGGTAGCACCGGAAGCGCCTGTAAGTGCAGTAAAAAAGGCGCAGGCGAATAACGACACAACAGCAAGGCCACCGGGCATCCAGCCGAGTAAAGCATCAGTCAACCGAACCAGACGCTGTGATGCATTGCTTTCGCCTAAAACATAACCGGCAAAGGTAAATAAAGGAATGGCCAGTAATACTGGTGTATCAACGATACGAAATATTTCAATAGCGATAACGGATAGATCGATTCCTTCACTGCTAAAACCGATTAAGGCACTACTCGCAATAATGGCAAATAACGGCGCACCCAGAACAACTAACACCAAAAGTACTAGCGCACCTAGCATATTACTTGGCCACGCTATTTATGCTGTCGTTACCGCTCACATCATCTGGCTTATCATCTTCTTCATGATAACCACCAGAAATAAAGAGTAATGCATAACGCATAGCAATAAGGAAAAAACTCAGTGGGATAATACTGGCAGTCAGCCATGCTGGCACAGAAGCAAAAGCGATGGTGCCATACTCATATTCGCTATAAACAAACCGTGCAGAATGCCACGCAATTAACAAACAGATTAAAAGTGTAAATAGATACACCAAACGGTGAACTATTTTTAACCAATGTTTTGGGAAATATTTAGTAAAGATATCGATACGAATGTGATTATCTTGCCGAGTAGCAACAATCGCACCGGAAAGTCCGATCCACAACACCAGGGTTCTTAACAGAGGATCGATCCAGACCACCCCTTCAGAAAAGAGGTTTCTTGAAATAATTTGAAATACTGCTAATACAATCATACTTGAGAGAATCACTACGAGCAATGAGTCTTCAATTTTATTGATGATGGAAATAATCTTATTATTACTGCTCATCTAATTTAGTTATTGCGGCTTAGTTATTAAGATTTAATTGTTACGATCTGATTACTGTTTACGCTTATTGAAAATGACAGGAGGTAAATTATTTTAGCTTTGGCGCATTTTCCTTATTAGTGGTGACAGCATTATATAAATTTTTATCGTATTTATATTTTTTAATCATTTCACTAATGACAAAATCACCTGCTTTTATCCATTCCTTACTTTCGACATCACTTAACTTAATGAATTTTACATTTTGTTTAACTAACGCTTCACGTGCTGCAATATTATCAATTTGATTTTGTTCATCAATTTTTTTATACACGTTGATCATTATTTCACGAACAATTTTTTGATCTTCCTTAGACAGTTTGGCAAACACTTTTTTATCAACGATCATTACGGCTGTTAGATAATTCAACGGGAAGTCAACAACATAATCAACATGCGTATGCCATTGCAACGCCAAAGCACCAATAGGCGAAGTAATAACATTATTGATTAGGCCGGTTTGTAATCCCGTCAGTACATCCGATAGTGGTAATGAAATCGGCGTCACATCAATATAACGATAAACCGCTAGTCCAATATCACTGTTCTCGGGTACCCATGATTTCTGTTTGCGCAAATCATTAAAACTATTGATTTGATGCTTCGACATGAGATAAGTAAAACCAGCCTGTGCAAAACCAAAATTCACAAAACCATTTCTTTCTATTTGTTCGCTTAACATTGCGTCTGTGGTTTTTCTAATACTCGCCGCATCGTCAAGATTAGAGAATAAAAAAGGCAAACCATACAGTGTCGTGCCTGGCGAATGTTGAGACAGCGTACTCGTAGTAATAGCACCACCATGCAGCTGCCCTATTCTGATTTTTCGCAAAACGTTTTCGTCATTACCCATAACACCGCCAGGATAAAATTTAAACTTCACCCTGCCTTCTGTTTTATCGCGTATTTCCTTCGCACCTGCACGCATTTGCTTCATCCAGAAAGTACCTTCCGGTGAAAGCGTGGCAATCTTGATTGTTTTTGCAAACAACGCGGGTGAATTAAAACCTGCCAATGATAACGCCAGGAGTAATAATATTTTTTTACTCATATTTTTCATGCTCAATTTTAGTCTCTTGTTCTTTAAACTATGCTTTAAACCCTTTGATCAATACACAAATTTAGAAATAGTCATCAGCACTATCTAACAATTCTGCTGCTTTTTGTTTTGCTAGTGTATTAATTAAAATTAATTCTTCACCACGTTTTTCATTATATTTTTCATCATTGACTACATGCTGATTTTTTGCAATATAATCTCGCACCCCTATATCAGTATCAAGCACTTGCTTTAGTAAAGCATCATGTAATTCACGATCAAATAATAAGCGCGCGTATTTTTCTGCATACAATACTTTCGCCATTAAATTTTTACCCGCTGATAATTCATCCGCCCGTTCAAAATGCTGTTTGGCCAACTCAGGTTTACCGCCTAAGCTGGGCGGTAAGAGTGATTCCAAGACCGCCATATATACATGCGCATTACCGTTGCTGACGGTTTCATCTAATACTAAAACTCTTTTCATACCGGCTTTAACTTTTGGTAACTCAGCAACAGCATTCCAGTCGGCACTATTCGCCTCAATGGCACCAGCCCAACTACTGAAAAATATAAATAAATTTTTCGCCTGGGATTTATCAATGCCAGCAAGTAGCGTCTCATATTCCGCAAATGAAAGTTTATCTACATGACAAAACTGCTCGTTACGAAGACAGATTGCTCGACTCGCATAAGCGTAAGCACGTTTTGTTAACGCTTTTTTACTTTCTAGAGTATCAGTGAAATTTGAACCATAAGCTGAGTAAAGTTGTGCCCCTGATTCTAGTAGTTCAGGATTTTCTGGTTCGCCTCTAATTAAACTGCTAAGCAATAACAAATAAGATGGCACACCTTTTTTTACTGTTTCCGGGTCATCCGATGCCAGAATTGTAGCTGCTAAGTCTGCTGAAAATTCGCGTTTGGCATTTGATATGAGTTGCCCGCAGGAAGATAAACCAATCGTGAATGATATTAACAGCGGCAGTACCAATATTCGTGGTTTAACACAGCGGGATAGCACCGTTGAAAATGTCACTATTAATAGTGGTGATAATGGCAAATTTGCTTTCATAAAATTTGCTTTCATAAAACGTGCTCTCATAAAACTTTGTCCCGTTCCATTCTAATGCTTCTACAGGCATTTTTAATGACCATCAAATAGTACAATAATTCAACTACAAGGTGTTCTTTGATTTGTGTTTTTATCAGAATTTTGTCTACTCTTATTAAATAAAAAAGGTCGCAAATGCGACCTTTTTTACTTCCTTTTTTTCGTTGCTCAAAAACTACGTTACTGTACGATAATTTTCTGCAACCCTGCTAACGAACGAATCCATGGTTTAGCGCCTGTTCTATCGGCTAAATCGATCGCTGCCGCTTTTGCTGCAGCACGATCTGAGTAGATATCAACAAGCACATAAACAGTCGTGCCTGAGCGATTCGTCGCGACTGTTTTTAATTCGTAAACATCTTTTGCATTTTTAAATTTTTCAACGCTGTTGATGCTATTAGCGGCATAAACTTGAACAGCATAGTCACTCGCTGGCAACGCAAGTAATTCCTGCTCTGTCGATTGTGATATCGATTGTGATTCAGTAACAACCGTTTCAACTATAACAGGCTCAACCACAGCTAACTCAACAACTGGGGCAACAACTTCAGACTGAACCTCTGCTACTTCTTCAGACATTGCTGCTTCAACCATAACAACAGGTTCTGGCTCACCAAGCAGAACTGGATCAGCCATAGACGTAGTGTCATTTGACAAGCTTTCAGCTTCCGCCTTACGTTTTGAACCCCAGGGTGAATCATCCACTTGCGTCCACGGTGCTGGTGTACTAGAACACGCGACCAAACCCAAAATAACTAAACTGCTTACAATTATATTTCGTATTGTTTTTATTGTTATATTCATACTGTCTCCCCGAAGTAATGTGCGAAGTAATGCGATACAAAACGAGTGTAGACTAAATTATCTATTTAGCTGTATTTACTACTGAAAATGCCAATTGCAATGACTCCTCGCCAATAATACCCGAATGAATATTTATCAATGCTCCGCTAATAAGTCGCTGGCAATAAAAAAGGAGCCTAAGCTCCTTTTTTTATTTAAACGCTGTTTATTAAACGCTATTCATTAAACCCTGCTTTTATTTAAACTCTATCCAAAACTTGCAAGTGTAAGTCCTGAAAAAGTTGCGGCACATAAACACATAGACCGCTGATCGCTAATTTTATGCTGCGGTTTCTTTTACTTCTTTCATACTTAAACGAATACGACCCTGACGATCAATTTCAAGCACTTTAACTTGTACTGTATCACCCTCGGATAGTTTGTCGCTTACATTTTCAACGCGCTCTTCACAGATTTGCGAAATATGAACCAGTCCATCTTTACCTGGAAGAATTTCAACAAATGCACCAAAGTCCATAATTTTCTTCACTGTACCGTTGTAGATAACGCCAACTTCAGCATCAGAAGCAATTTGTTCGATACGTTTTTTTGCTTCTTCAGCAGCGGCTAAATCGCTAGAAGAAATTTTCACATTACCGTCATCATCAATTTCGATAATTGCGCCTGTCTCTTCTGTCAAACCACGAATGACCGCGCCGCCTTTACCGATAACATCACGAATCTTATCAGGGTGAATTTTCATATTCAGATAACGAGGTGCGTATTCAGACATCTCCGTATTAGTGCTAGAGAGAACTTTATTCATCTCACCAAGAATAAAATTCCGACCCTCTTTCGCTTGCGCTAAGGCCTGCTCCATAATTTCTTTGGTAATTCCGTCGATCTTAATGTCCATTTGTAAAGCACAGATACCGTTTTCTGAACCGGCTACTTTAAAGTCCATATCACCAAGATGATCTTCATCACCAAGAATGTCCGAAAGTACTGCAAAGTCATCACCTTCTTTAATCAAACCCATAGCGATACCGGCAACCGGTGCTTTAATCGGCACACCTGCATCCATCAATGAAAGACTGGTACCACAAACAGAAGCCATTGAGCTTGAACCATTTGATTCTGTAATTTCAGAAACCACACGAATGGTATAAGG
>CAZCOZ010000130.1:0-2292 GCA_964500555.1 uncultured Thiotrichaceae bacterium
CTTAACCACTTTCTAAGGTTGTTAATCACTTCTCACCAACAGCAATCAACACCTCTGTATTAAACCAAACCCCATCACCAACCAACTCTGTAATCGCTTTCATGTGTTTTTCTTTAAATGCTTTTTGTTGTTCTTCTGTTAACTGGTTTAATAAGCTTCTATAACCTGCGTTCCAGACAACGTCCCACCACATTTGTGCGTTTGTCATTTGGTAACCAAGGGGTTCGTGATGAATATTTATGTTTGTTATGCCAACAGCATTAAATTGTTCTGTTAATAATTCTTTTGCGGCCAACCGTTTCCATGATAGTGCTGGAACTTCTTTGCCTGCTTCCTGATAGTGTTTCAGAAAAATATCAGACATGGGTGAGAAGGCTTCGCCGGTAAAACTGGTTATCGCGACTTTGCCGCCGGGTTTGACGGTATCGGTAATGTTTTGCATGCTGCTTATCATGTCTTCTAAAAAGAACAAACCAAAACTGCAGGTTGCAACATCGAACGAAGCGTTTTCAATACTTAAATTATCAAGATCCATTTGTTCGAATAAAACATTGCTCAAATTATTTTCTAATGCTTTGGATTTCGCCTGTTGCAACATACCAGAAGATAAATCGATGCCAGTGACTGTTCCTTGCGTCAATTTTTCTGCGGCAGTTAATGCAACCACACCTGTACCAGTACAAATATCGAGTAGTTTGTCTGTTGGTTTTAGTTGAAGGTATTCAACTAATCGTTTCGCGGTTTCGGGAAAGAAAGATAAAGCGGGATGATCGTACCCTGAAGCAACAGTATCAAATCCCTGCTCGATCATCGCTTTCCGATCAGCCATTTTTGTTATTTGCTCAGTCATTGGCAATTTCCAGAGAGTATTTATGATGGAAAGAAAAATATTGCCACAAACGCAACAACACTTATTTATTTGCAACTAGAGCTTACTTTTTATCAACATGTAAAACAATGTTTGGTTCAGCTTCCATATTTATAATATGTGGTAAATATGTCTATATTCTTATAACTTTTGTACTTCATATTGTACCCACAAATGATGCGCTTTACCCGCCTCTATCGTAACAACATCATCGGCGGCATTACAACTTTCTACACAGAGCATTTCTTTATAACCGTCTTCTCCCAGGTCGCCCATTTTATTTGCTGTTTCCTGCCACGGGTTCCAGACGACGGTTGAGTTACTGCCGCATTTTATAATGATAATATTACGCTTGAGTGTTTTGTCTTCAATGACACAATCGTTACTTGTGTTTAAATAAACACGATCGACTTCTTTATTTATAGTGACAGGTCCGTGTTGATGTTTGCTGACAAAACCTTCCAGCTTGTCAAGATAGTTTGTATCGTCTAAACCATGAAGTAAAACATTGCTGACATCGCCTACATTAAAATAGGTGTGCAAAGCCTGCCCGATAATTATTGGAGCCACTCCATTATTATGCGTGATTAATTCCATCTCCAATTTTTTACCGATATTTAGCTGGTATTCGACACTGGTATTTATTGGCCACATTTGCCTGTTATTATCGAGCGGATGCGTGGTGAAGTAAATACTCGTTGCGCCATCGTCTAATGCTTCGGTTTTTGTTACCTGCCAACTAACGGTACGGGCAAAACCGTGTGCTGGAAACTTTTCATTTATTGCATGTCCTCCAAACCACGGCCAACAAATCGGTACACCACCACGAACTGATTTACCTTCAACGAATTTTGCATCGCTTGATAACCAGATAACTTCTTCTTCACCTTTGGGAATCCAGCTAAGGATATGCGCGCCCTGTAAACTAATTATTGCGCTGGCATGCTGGTTTTGTATTTCTACAATTGTGATGCCACCCTTGCCTGTTTTGAAATGAAGCGTATTGCCTTTACCCTGAAGAGAAAAGTCATTATTAAGCTTATCTACATTCATATTATTTGAGCTCACACTGATTATTTGCTTATTTTGTAGTTAAAGTAATTTATAGGTTTATTTTTATTATTGATTACATGATCTTATAGATTATTTTTAATGTTTTGTGTGATTTAAAAACAAGTTTGATTTTGGTCGTACCTGTGTTCCCACGCGGAGCATCAGTAGTGTCCGGTTAAATAACGGCAAAACAAAATAAATTACTGATCACGATTAATTAAAATCGTTGATAATCAAAATAAACATAAAATCTAAAATCCGTTTATTTCACGGTCATCCCCGAATACTTTTATCGGGGATCCCCCATTATCAGTAACTTAAAAGTTCTGGATTCCCGATAAAAGCATTCGGGAATGACAAACCGTTTTTAA
>CAZCOZ010000130.1:2392-6115 GCA_964500555.1 uncultured Thiotrichaceae bacterium
TAAGGAGAAGTTTATTTTTCAGCGCCACTTTCTTCACGCGCAGCACGTTTGTCGTCAGCAAGCTTTTGCAGAATGTTTGAAGGAATAGCTCGTGTTTCACCCTGCAACGGCCAGCCATTCTCCTGAGCTATCTGGTTAATGTGCGCAATACGGTCTTTGGTTTCTGGGTGAGTGCGTAAAAATTCTGGGATGTTTGATGTTTCACCCTGCTCCTGCCGGGCAAGTATTTCGAATAAGGTTGTCGATCCCTGCGTCTGCCCATAGTAATCGTGCAACACACTCAGGCCCTCTTCATCCGATGCCTGTTCCATGTCACGATTAAAGGTGAGCATGGTAATCATGCTAGTGTCTGCCAACACATCACCAACGGAGTCTGACGAATTACCTAGCACGGCTTTCAGTAACAAGCTCAGCACCACGCCTTTACCCAGGGCTCTAACTGGGTGACGTAATTTAACGTGACCAATTTCATGACCCAGTAGCATAACTAAAGTATTTTCATCGGGTATCTTCTCAAGTAAGCCACGATAAATCATTACGTGTCCACCAAGCGTCGCCATTGCGTTGACCACATCTTCATTAACGTAGTGCACGCTAATCTTCATGTCACCGGGCAAGTTCATACTGGGAATTATTTTGTTCGCTATGCTTTGCAGATAAGCATCCACTTCATTGCTTTCTTTATTGAGTTGTTCGGCAACTTTCTCAGACAGTTTAGTTTCAAATTCAAAAGGAATATATTTCGCCGCCCAGTCTACCGACAATGACAGCACAGCAGTAAGTGCAATAACGCCAACAAGCACGACAGTAATTAAGAATGCGAATTCTTTTAATGGGTGTTCTTTGCTGGTATTAATGCCTTCAGGAATTTCAGGGTTCGTGTATTTCAGAACATGCCTCCTGCATTTTCTATCTACTTCTGTTATTTGCTTCTGTGATTAATTAGATTATATTAAACAGTTGCCTTTATTTCACTCGATGTATCTATAGGAATAAGTGCAGTACCGTAAGCTAAAACTTCGATTGAGCCGATTTTACCGTTTGCGCTTTTGGAAATAGAAGACGTTTCCAACTTTATATTAAATACTTTATTCGCACCTAACTTACTGGCCTCTTCCTTCATGCGTAAAATCGCTTCACGCCGTGCGCGATCCAGCAAACTTTCATAAGACGTTACCCTGCCACCAATTAAAGTACGCAATGAAGCCAGAAAACGTTTGAAGTAATCCACCGAAATAACCACACTACCAGTGACTAACACCGATGCATCCGATTGCACATTCACAGGCAGAATCCTACTGGCGATCACGGGGATGTGACGAAGCTCAGCTTCACGTTCAATGATGGATTTATAATGGCGTTTTTCAGCAAAACGACCAAAGAAATAACCCAATGCGAGCAAGATTGCTAAGACGGTTAAATCCATTACATTACTCCAGAATAACCGCTGTGCCGTAAGCGAATAATTCTGCCGCGCCCTGCGTGACAGAAGAGGTAGAAAAACGCACATTCAACACCGCATTCGCACCCACCGCTTCTGCCTGCTGCTTCATGCGATCGACAGCTTCTTCACGCGCTTCCTGAAGCAACTCGGTATAACCACGCAATTCTCCACCGAAGATATTTTTTATTCCCGCCATCAAATCGCGGCCGAAATGTTTAGTGCGAACCGTACTGCCCTGCACTAGACCAAGATGTTCTTTCACATGCTTGCCCGGAATAATTTCCATGTTGCTGACAATCATTGTTTTGCCTTCCAGTTATTAATTATTGGTTAGTCGTAATCACTGTACACAGTATAGCTACTATGAGGAATTATATTAAGAGTGCGTATTATCTATAGTAACGGATACTAATTAAATTCCCTGTCACAAAACTTCTACTCGTTTTCAGGTGGCTTACGAGAAGTATGAAATACTCGGAGAATTTCGATCTGCTTTAGTCGCGGTCGAACTCTATAAGGAATAATATAACGCGTTCCGGGCACAATCAATTCTCGCGTATCAGGAATGCGACCAGGGTGACCAAGTGAAGGATTCTCAGCTAAAAGAGCGACGCTATTATAAATACGCTGTACAACTTCTTTTGCAGCAGGTGGATTTTCTCGTGAAATGTAAGTCGCTTCGTGATCAATATTTTCGAGGGCTTTCCGTAACCATTTAACCTTCATTCACGCTCCATTTTTCAAATACAGCATCGACCGATTTATCACCGGCAAAATTACCTGCGTCCGCTTCTGCTACTGCCGCCTGAATTTCTTGCAGCTGCCATTCATTCAATTCAATATATTCACGAACCGCTTCCGCCGCTAGAAAAGATTTACTACGGTGAGTAACGTCAGCAAGTTTATCAAGACGCGCCTTAATATCAGCATCAAGCCGGATAGTCATGGTTGAAGATTGTGACATGTTTCTGCCTTTTGTGTTATTTGTGTACATTATAGCACAAATTGTGCAACTGCTTTATAAACCTTATTGTTAACCCGCAAACAGTGGTCAACGTAAACGATTAAATAGGGCACAAAAAAACCGCTAAGAAGCGGCTTTTAAATACAACATATCAATTTCAAATGGTGCCCAGGGCCGGAATCGAACCGGCACGCCCGTTAAGGCGAGGGATTTTAAGTCCCTTGCGTCTACCAATTTCGCCACCTGGGCAGATGACTTCCTTATTTCTTTTTCCGATTCCTTTCGTTGTTTCATTAAGAAAATAGCTTTGCAAGCTATGGTCTACCACAACGCCATCCGGGCAGATGACTTTATTTAGCTATTACATTATATAGAGCATATAAAGGCTAAATTTGGAGGCGGGACCCGGAGTCGAACCGAGGTAGATTGATTTGCAATCAACTGCATAACCACTTTGCTATCCCGCCATGTTTTACTTATTCATTTTAACGGCTATTTACTATAAAGCTACTTCATAAAATAAGCGCTGAGTATTAAAATGAAAAAACCCTGTATTTTGTTCATCAATACAGGGTTTATCTGAATCTGGAGCGGGAAACGAGATTCGAACTCGCGACCTCAACCTTGGCAAGGTTGCGCTCTACCAACTGAGCTATTCCCGCGTTGCTATCTAAGCAGCCAGCTATTCTAGCGATGCGGGCTGTACTGTCAAGGTATAATTAGCCTGTGCGCCTATATTGACCTATTTATTAGCTATTTACGGCTAGGAGCCGCTATTAGCCAAAGTTGGCCATGCTGATTTTATATAAATAACCATGGAAACCAATGTTAAAAAGGCCGCCCATACGAGTAAGACCACACCAATAGTAAATATTGGCAGTCCAAATAAATCTTGTTCATAAATTAAAAATAACAGCGCAAACATCTGTCCGACGGTTTTTGCTTTACCAAAAAAGGAAACCGCCACGATGTTTCCTTTACCCATGGTAGACATCCATTCGCGCAAAGAGGAAATAAATACTTCGCGTGAGATAATGACTAATGTTGAGAACAGTAGCCAGTTATTGTCTGGATGTTTGGTGATAATTAATAACAATGCAGAAATCACCATCAATTTGTCGGCAAGTGGATCAATAAAAGCACCGAGTGAGGATTGCTGTTGTAGTTTGCGTGCGAGGTAGCCATCAAACCAGTCTGTGATTGCTGCCAACCCAAAAATACACGTCGCTAACATCGCAGCCCATGTGAAAGGAAGATAGAAAACAGCTATAAATACAGGGATTAAAGCGATGCGAACGCTGGTGATACTGTTTGG
>CAZCOZ010000131.1:0-6058 GCA_964500555.1 uncultured Thiotrichaceae bacterium
CTTATTGACATTTAGCTTATCTAATTTAAGCCACTTATCTAAAATAGAATGTAACGCATCCATAGTAAATGGTTTACTTAAAAAGTCATTCATACCACTAGCAATACATTTATCTTTTGCACCCGATATGGCGTGCGCCGTTAATGCAATGATAGGAATGCGTTCTTGCTGCCGCTCTTTTTCTATTATTCTTATTTCTTTTGTAGTAACAAATCCATTCATCACTGGCATTTCACAATCCATCAAGATTAATGAATATCGATTAATCTTAAATAAATCCAGAGCCTGCTGTCCATTATTTGCTACGTCCGTATGAACATCTATCACCGCTAACATATCAGCAGCAACTTCACTGTTCACTAAATTATCTTCTACCAATAAAACATTCATTGCTTTCCCAATATTTAAAAATTGTTCTCCTGAAAAATTATTGTCTGTCAGATTATTTATATTTGCAATATGTGGTAGTTCAATCCAGAACCGACAGCCCTTATTAGAACAGTCATCTACACCTATACTACCTTCCATTAACTCAATAAATTCTTTACATAAACTCAAACCAATGCCCGTGCCATCGATTCCCAACGCATCAGCACCGAGGCGTGAGAAAGGCACAAATAATTCGTTTATATCACCATCCAGTAACCCAAAACCGGTATCAGCAACAGATAAACGAACTCGATTATTTTCACCAACATTCGCATACACAGAAACATTACCGCCCAGCTTATTAAACTTAATCGCATTATCCAGTAAGTTAACAATAATCTGTTTCAACCTGTTTTCGTCGGCCATAACCGAAACATCAAGCTGCTCCTGTTCAACAGAAATACTAATATTTCGTAAAGCAGCTTTATTTTCTACCAACCTCAGTGAGGCTAAAACAGCTTTAGATAAATTAGTCTCTTCCAACTTTATTTCAATACTTCCTGTTTCAATGCGTGAAAAATCCAGCACATCATTCACAATTGATAATAAATGTTTACCCGCATCGCCTATTTTTTTCGCGCGCAATGATTGCTTTACAGATAATGGCAGCACTCTATCTCTTAGTTGTAATTCAGAAAAACCTAAAATTGCATTTAGCGGCGTACGTAATTCGTGACTCATACGGGATAAAAATTCTGATTTTGCTCGATTCGCTGAATTTGCCTTTTCTGTTTGAAGATGAAGCTCACTCTCACGATCCATAGATATTTCCTGAAAATGCAGCATGTCATAAGTATTTTTATAAAACATTAAAGATGAACGCAATAAAAATAAAAAAACCATAAACATGACCACAGCAATATCACCAGCCCCAGGAAGGCCTGAATGATAGATGACGTAAACTAGAGGCATTAATAGCAACAACATAAAACAGGAGACAGGTGCTTTTAAATATCCCATCGTTGTCTGTGCACCGGTTGCAAATCCCGTGATAATGATAAGTAACAATATCTGCCCTTTGATGTCCAATAAAGGAAATAAAGAAAGTGTAAAAACGCACCAGAAAAGACCCGTTAAAACAACACCGATAAGATAAAAAATCTCCGCCTGTTTTAAATTGATTTTTTGATTTTTTTTCGCCAAAAAATACCGATAACCAAATAAGCTACGCAGCACCATGGCGATAACAAATAACACAAAACAATCCTCAAGATCGACCCAACTCAGTTGAGCCAAAATATAAAAAAATGACACTGCAACGCTGAATACAGTAATAACAATGGCAAATGGTTGATTACCGTATAACAGGTCAACTTGTTTCTTCAGGATACGTAATTCAACCTCAGTATCAGATACTGTTTTTTGTATCAATTGCATTTGACATCTCTAGTTATATTCTTCGTAAAATGAGAGTTCGCCTATAAACGATTATTGCACGTCGATTATAAACACATCTCAGAAATTTTAAATATTCTTGTCGACCACTTACACAAAATTTGCTACTTAAAGAGCAGACTGCACTAGAAAGTCATATTTTCCGCTATTTCATTCGCAAATTTCTGTGTACAATCACTAAAATAAAAGTTAGTGCACATAGAATAACAAGCATATTCTCTCCATAGGAATCAGGCATGCACGATCAGGATATTTCATTCCAGAAATCTAACATTCTCATCGTCGATGATGACGCCACTATGTGCTTATTAATGAAAGAAGCACTAGCAAATGATACATACCATGTTATCGATGTTAATAATGGACTTGCTGCGCTCAATCAAATAAAAGTCCAGCAACCCGATCTGATATTACTGGACGTAACAATGCCTGGCATGAATGGTTTTGATGTCTGTACAGAAATTCGTCAACTGTATGGTGATTCTGCTATTTCCATTGTAATGGTAACAGCACTTGAAGATGCCGCATCAATCGAAAAGTCTTATGATCTGGGTGCAACCGATTTTATCGGCAAGCCGATAAACTGGGACACCTTCCCCTACCGTATTCAATATTTGATAAAGGCAAGGAACGCCATTATAGCAATGCATCAACAGCAATTACATCTGGAGTACATGGAGCATATTTCTCGTATCATCACACAAAATAAAAATAAAAATATCATAATGAAAGAAACCATGTTCGCTATGTTAGACATATTTTCAGCGGATAGAGCCATTCTTTTCAAACCAGATGAAATGCATCAAAAAAAATTCATTGTAGACTGTGAAAAAGCAACTAATATCGCCAACATTAAAAACATTTCGGGCAAGACAATAGTCAACACCCTGGACACCGAACTAATCGATAAAGTCAATCATTCAGTGTATCCGATTATATCTCACTACGATTTGAAACAGCCACCACCTGAAAACAACCGTTCACTTAAACAACAAATGTTGAGCGCACTGCGGCTAAAACACACCCATAAGTGGTATTTAATTATTCAACAGAATTCAAACCATATACCCTGGTCAATCTCTGATGAAGAAACATTTTATAAAATCAGCTTACGCTTAACCAGCATGCTATCTCTCCATTTATTAACCGAAGATTTAACTCGAAATGAAACCCTGTTAAGACAAACCCAGAAAATAGGCCGTTTGGGAAGCTGGAACTGGAACATAGCAAGAAAGGAGCTCACCTGGTCAAATGAAATATATCGTATCTATGGCTATTTAGAGCAATCCTTCGTACCCAATTTTAATAAATATTTTAAAATTAATTTTGATGAAGATATTGATCGCCTGCAATTATTAACAGAACTTCAGAGTAACGGAATCTCATCCTATCAAATTGATCATAGAATACGAACCGACAAAAACAGTATTCGATGGACTCATGAACAATGCATAGGCGTATATACGGATACTGGCGAGTTATTAGAAATAAATGGCGTCGTGCAGGACATTACTAACTCTCGTATTAAAAAAGAACAGGAGCTCCATAACAGTAAAATGGAAGCTATTGGTCAAATTACCAGCGGTGTTGCACATGATTTTGGCAACCTGATGACTGTAGCCAGAGGCAATTTGGAATTGCTTGAAGAAGCCATGTCTCTATCAAATAATATTGATCCAGAACAATTAGAATTACTCGAAGATACCCGCTCAGCTGTTGATGATAGCGTCGAACTCACTCGACAACTGTTATCTTTTTCACGTAAAAAACCCATTGCGCCTGTTTATGTAAACATACAACAAACTTTCGATAAATTTAAAAACCTGTTTAATAAGACACTTGGCGTTACCATTAGCTTAAGCGTAAATATTAATGACAATTTGCATGATATTCTCGTCGATCCTAGTCAATTTGAAAGCGCACTATTAAACGTAATTATTAACGCACGAAATGCTATGCCTCACGGTGGAAATGTAGAAATAATTGCTGAAGAAATAACAACTTCCCATACTCAGCAAAGCTTTCGCAATGTGGATAATATTTTAGGCGAGAAATGCGTGTGTATAGCCATTACCGATGACGGTACAGGTATGAATGACGATGTATTAAAACGGGCCATTGAACCTTTTTACACGACAAATACAAACAGTGGAACCGGCCTCGGACTGAGTATGGTTTATGCATTTATCAAACAATCAGGTGGCGAACTTATCATTCACAGCAAACCAGAAAGTGGTACGACTATCTATTTACAATTTCCTATAAGCAAAAGTGTGGTAGTAAAAAAAATTGAAATAAAAGAAAAGAATTCATTAAACGATATAGACGCAACTATTCTCATTGTCGAAGATCGAGATTCTGTAAGACAATTTGCAATTCGTTGTTTACGTCCATCAAAAATTAAAATTCTTCAGGCAAATAATGCCGCCACAGCGAGGAAAATATTAACTTCAAATTCGGTTGATATATTGTTTACCGACATAGTTATGCCAGGCGATATGAATGGACATGAACTAGCCGATTGGGCAAAGAAAAAATATTCACAATTGAACATTTTGCTAACCACTGCAATCGAAAAAGACATCGACGTTAACAACGAAATTAACAATGAAAATACGCTCGAAAAAAACCAGCCCTTCCCAATACTTGTTAAGCCCTATAACAAGAATGACTTGATTAATAATATCAGCAATCTATTTAAATAAATTTTACATATTTTTACATTTACATTATTTTACATATCCTCCGCTTCAGTTTTCGTCAATTTTTTGACATTGAAACTATTATGGTTACTGTAAATTGACACAAAACATTTAGCGGTATAGATATGATAAAAAAAGATAAGATAAAAATAAACTGGTATCAAAGTATTCCTAAACACATGTATGTTGAACTTTGTGTGAGGGTCAAATAGTCATGAGCAACGCAGCTGTAAAGAAGTTATCTGAAACATTTGAACAACGAAAAAATACATTATTTAGAAGTCTGATTGGAAAAAGTCCCGCTATGCAACAAGTGCATAACGAAATACGTCAGGTTGCTGAAAGTGATGCTAATGTCTTAATACTTGGCGATTCTGGTACAGGCAAAGAAGTGGTCGCGCGTAACGTACACTATTTCTCTAATCGCAACAAAAAAATGTTTGTGCCCATTAACTGCGGCGCAATCCCACCCGACTTACTTGAATCAGAATTATTTGGTCACGAAAAAGGTGCTTTTACTGGTGCCATTACTTCACGTCAGGGACGCTTTTCTTTAGCGGAAGGCGGAACATTATTTCTCGATGAGATCGGTGAAATGACAATGGCAATGCAAGTTAAACTGCTACGTGTATTAGAAGAACGCGTGTTCGAACGCGTCGGCGGAACAGAAACCATACAGTCAAATGTAAGAATTATCGCCGCAACCAATCGAAACCTGGAAGAAATGGTTAAGTCAGGAAAATTCCGTGAAGATTTATACTTTAGGTTAGATGTCTTCCCTATTCATTTACCCGCACTACGCGAACGTATTCAAGATCTTCCTCTGCTCATTAAAGAACTTGTTACGCGACTTGAGCTCACTAAACGTAACACTGTCCGCTTTACACAAGATGCCGTCATCGCTATGTCAAAGTATGACTGGCCAGGCAATGTTCGTGAGCTGGCTAATCAAATTGAACGCATGTCAATAAAACATCCAAATGCCCTGGTTGAAGAGGCTGATTTACCGGGCCGCATTATCGCAGGTATGTCATCTAATAATACTGGACTAAAAGCAAACGAAATTGATGATAGCACTGTTGAGTCTGAGTTTAACCGTCCTATTGATATAGAAGCACCCAAATTTAGTTTCCCAATGGAAGGCTTTGATCTCAAAACGCATATTTCAAATATTGAAGTAAAAATCATACAGGATGCATTGGATAACTCAGATGGTGTTGTGGCGCATGCGGCCAAAATACTTGGCTTACGCCGTACAACGCTTGCTGAAAAAATGCGAAAACATCATATTGACAAAATGTCTAGCAATCATGAATTAACAGCTTGCTAGTCTGTCTTTATTTGTAGTAGCTCAGAATTATTGAACTACATGAGATCTTTGCACAATGCGGAACAAGGCTAAACTTTTTTTCATTCTGTCATCATCTAGCTGTCATCCTCGAGTGCTTTTATCGAGGATCCAGCGCTTATAAAGACTATGGATTCCCGATAAAAGCACTCGGGAATGACAGAAACCACATCGTGTAAAGGTC
>CAZCOZ010000132.1:0-6028 GCA_964500555.1 uncultured Thiotrichaceae bacterium
TGGCGATTGACCATGTCTGCAGGCAGGCCAAGTTCGACGCCAATTTTTCGTACTTCGTCTTTAAATAATTCGCGTAGTGGTTCGATTAATTTCAATCGCATATTCTTGGGCAGGCCACCGACATTGTGATGCGATTTAATTAAGTGTGAATTTTTACTATCTGCCGATTCAATCACGTCAGGATAAATCGTGCCTTGTGCTAACCAGTTTGCGTTGCTTAGCTTATTGGATTCTTCTTCGAAAATTTCAACAAAGACGCGACCGATAATTTTGCGTTTTTTCTCTGGATCATTAACACCATTTAATTCGTCAAGAAAACGTTTTTCTGCATCAACACGAATCACTTTTACGCCCATGTTTTCCGCAAAGGTCGCCATCACCTGATCGCCTTCTTTCTGACGCAGTAAACCATTATCAACAAACACACAGGTTAATTGCTCGCCGATTGCCTGATGTAATAATGCCGCAACCACAGATGAATCTACGCCGCCTGATAAACCTAAGATAACTTCGTCTTTTCCTACCTGCTCACGAATACGATCAATATTGTCCTGGATAATATTGCCCGGCGTCCAGTCGGCTGCACAGCCACAAATGCCGTGAACGAAACGTTCTATAATGCGTTGCCCCTGTTTGGTGTGCGTGACTTCCGGGTGAAATTGCAGTCCATAAAACTGACGCGCTTCATCTGCCATGCCTGCGATGGGTGCATTGTCAGAACTGGAGATACAAACAAAACCTTCAGGCAAAGCATCAACTTTATCACCGTGCGACATCCACACATCCAGCATGCCGAAACCTTCTTCGGTTACGTGGTCTTCAATATCTTTTAATAAGGCACTGTGATTACGTGCGCGAACCTGAGCAAAACCAAATTCTCTATGTGTAGACGCGCCAACCTTGCCACCTAACTGTGCGGCCATGGTTTGCATGCCGTAACAAATACCCAGCACAGGAACGCCAGCTTCAAACACATATTGCGGTGCAACTAGAGTATCGTCAGCAGTAACCGATTCAGGCCCGCCAGAAATAATAATACCGCTTGGTTTAAACGCTTTTATTTCATCGGTTGTCATTCCCGTGTGGTGCACTTCACTATACACACCTGCTTCGCGTACGCGTCGCGCAATCAGCTGGGTATATTGAGAACCAAAATCAAGGATTAAAATCCGATCGGAATGAATGTCAGTCATAATATTTAACTTTTTAATTTAAAAATATTAAAAAAATTTATCCGTCCACAGATGAACGCAAAAAACGCAAATAAAAACTTTTAATGGCTTTTAATATTTGCGCTATTTGCGTTCATCTGTGGACGAATATTTTTTCTATGTACCCGTTTTTAAGAAGAACGATAGTTAGGCGCTTCTTTGGTAATGGTCACATCATGCACATGAGACTCCGACATGCCTGCACCCGAGATACGAACAAATTCGGGTTTGGTACGCATTTCATCTAAATTGGCACAACCAACATAGCCCATACTTGAGCGTAATCCGCCCATCATCTGATGAACGATGACACCCATCGGGCCTTTGTATGCAACACGACCTTCAATGCCTTCGGGAACTAATTTCTCACTGCCCTCTGAGCTATCCTGAAAATAACGATCACTCGAACCCTGTTTCATCGCGCCGATAGAACCCATTCCACGATACGCTTTATAAGAACGTCCCTGATACAAAATTACATCACCCGGCGCTTCTTCTGTGCCTGCCAGCATACCGCCGACCATAATGCAGGAACCGCCCGCAACAATCGCTTTTGCCATGTCGCCCGAATAACGAATACCACCATCAGCAATACACGGTACACCCGTGCCTTCTAATGCTTTAGCCACATTCGCAACGGCGGTAATTTGTGGCACACCCACACCAGCAACAATACGTGTAGTACAAATAGAGCCAGGACCGATACCTACTTTCACGCCATCGGCACCCGCTTCAACCAATGCCAACGCGGCAGCCCCCGTAGCAATATTGCCACCAATAATTTGAACATGGCTGTAATTTTTCTTCACCCAGGCAACGCGATCTAAAACCGCCTGCGAATGCCCGTGCGCGGTGTCAACTACGATGACATCAACACCTGCTTTCGCCAGCGCGTCAACGCGTTCTTCCGTACCGTCACCTGTACCAACTGCTGCGCCTACCAGTAAACGCCCTTTTGAATCTTTTGCGGCATTGGGGAAATCAGTTGATTTTTGAATATCTTTTACCGTAATCATACCGTGTAACTGAAAGTCATCATTCACGACTAATACACGTTCGATACGATGCTCGTGCAATAAGGCAAGCACCTCTTCTTTTGATGCGCCTTCTTTCACGGTGACCAGTCTGTCTTTTGGCGTCATCACTTCGGTGACAGGCTTATCCAGCCCAGTTTCAAAACGCACATCACGACTGGTCACCAGACCGATAAGTTCATCGTTTTCAACCACTGGCATACCCGAAATTTTATATCGTTCACGCAGCGCCATAACGTCACGTACTGTCATATTTGGCGTAACGGTTACCGGTTCGACAATGACGCCGCTTTCATACTTTTTAACGGTATTAACTTCAGCGGCCTGTTCTTCAGGCGTCATGTTTTTGTGAATAATACCAAGACCACCTTCCTGTGCTAAGGCAATGGCAAGGCGTGATTCTGTGACGGTATCCATGGCAGCGGATAACAACGGCACGTTCAGGGAGATATCACGGGTAACTTTGGTCTTGAGTGATACATCTTTCGGCATCACCGTAGAATGGGCAGGAACCAGCAAAACATCATCAAAGGTTAGAGCTTCTTCGATTATACGCATAACAATTCCCACCTGGATTTGAAAAGCGGCTCATTATAAGCCCCAGCGGCTTTAGAGACAAGGTCGACGGCGAGATTTCATTGCCATTTTACTGATAAATATCAGTAAAAATATCAGTAATAAGTGCGCCAATAAAATATCAGTAAAATTACATTAAAAAAATATACATGGTTTCTGTTTTGGAGTATAAATGGTGCCACTAGATACAACATCATTGAGGAAAGTAATCATATGAAAACCTTTAAATCCATCTCAATTATCACGGTTTGTCTTTTAGCCCCATTCACACCAAGCTATGCCGTTAGCTTCTCCGACGCGGTCAGTGCCGCTACTACAGAAATTAATAAAGCCAAAGCCGTTAATTATGAATGGCGTGATAGCCGTAAACTACTCGAAAAAGCCGCTAAATTAAACAAAGACGGTGACACTGAAAAAGCCATGGAATTAGTCACAAAAGCCAGAAAGCAAGGCCAGTTGGCGGCGAATCAGGCTAAGGTAGAATCAGCTGTTAGCGGGCCGAGGTAAAATAAAATGACTACTATCTCGCTAACCCCCTCAGGAAGATAGTTACACGCTGCTATTTCAGTATGATATGAGTTTGTCATTCCCGAATGATTTTATCGGGAATCCATGCACTTCGAATTACCAAGTAATACTGGATCCCCAATAAAAACATTCGGGGATGACAGGGTGTTATTCACTCGCACTATTTCCTGGACACCAGTAATTTATGGTTAAATCACACCATATGCCCACATCAAAAAACAATATTTTCAGCGTTAGTGCACTCAATCAATCCGTTGCCAATTTACTCGAACAGGAATTTTCCTGGATATGGGTAGAAGGTGAAATTTCCAATCTCGCCAAACCGGCATCTGGTCATATTTACTTCAGCCTGAAAGACAGCTCGGCACAAGTAAGTTGCGCGATGTTTCGCAGTCGAAGTAACACGCTTAAATTTCAACCTGAAAATGGTAACCAGGTTGTGGTTCGTGCCAAGGTCGGTCTGTATCAACCACGTGGCAACTATCAGTTAATTGTTGATCGCATGGAAGAAGCCGGTGACGGTGCCTTACGTCGTCAATTTGAGCAGTTAAAAACCAAACTCGCTGGCGAAGGTTTGTTTGATGAACAATACAAACAGGAAATACCCGAACTGCCAAAAGGCATCGCGATTATTACGTCCAAAACGGGTGCGGCAATTCATGATGTACTAAGCGTTATTGCGCGACGTTTCCCTGCTATTCCCGTGAAAATTTTTCCCGTTCCCGTGCAAGGTGTCGAAGCCGCACCCGCCATTTGTGATGCGATTAATTTGATTGGTGAGAATGTCGATGATGGTAGCCTCGACTGTGATGTCATTTTACTTGTGCGTGGTGGTGGTTCATTAGAAGATCTATGGTCATTTAATGAAGAGTCTGTGGCACGTGCCATTTATGACTGCCCTATTCCCATTGTCAGTGGCGTTGGCCATGAAGTTGATGTCACTATTGCCGATTATGTTGCCGATGTTCGTGCAGCCACACCAACCGCAGCAGCGGAATCGGTGACACCCGATCAAACCTCCTGGTTACAAACTTATGACTATTATCAACAACGTTTAGAGCAATTGATTAGCGATAAAGTTGAACGTCATCAGGAAAAAATTCGGTGGTTATCGCGCCGTTTAAAGCAGCAGCATCCTGAGAATCAAATTCAACGTTCTAAACAACGTTCTCACGAACTCGTTAAACGGTTATTGCGCCAGAGCCAAATAATACTCGCACAACGTAAAAACGAACTGTCTGTAATTCAAGTAAAACTCAATGCACAAAGCCCTCAAACGTTGTTAACACAAAACCATCAAACATTACGATTTCTAAAAACGCGACTGCAACAAACAACGATCAATTTAATCGCACAAAAAAAGGCACAGTTGGGCAATGCCGCAAGAACACTTAATGCAATAAGCCCCCTGCAAACACTTGAACGTGGTTACTCCATTACATTAAATAATAAAGACAAAGCCATAACGTCTATCAAACAAGTTAAGGCTAGTGATACAATCAAAACACGTTTACAAGATGGGCTCGTTATTAGTCATGTGGAATCCTGTGCTAAATTCAAGAAAAAATAAAAAACAAAATAGTAAAAAAATTACCTCCTTAAAGACTAAATCTAAAAGTTGTAATACTTATTATTTATTGCGACTTATCTTTCTGCTGACCTTCCTGCTAAGCAATAGCAGTATTAGTTACGCCGATGACGTCGACAACAAAGCGGATGACACTCCCAGAAAAGTTAAAACAGTTGCCTACAAAGATGTCGCTATAAAAATCAGTCACACATTAGGCGGCGTTGTGCCTGCTGCACAAAACAGTAATATCAGCGCACAAATTAGCGCACTCATAAATAACTTTCATGTTGATACCGGACATGAAGTTAAAAAAGGCGATTTACTGGTTTCACTCAATTGTCGTGAAAATAAATTACGTCATAAACAATCCATCGCTAATCTAAAAGCAGAACAGGCACAATTACAGCTTGCTATCAAACAATTTGATCAGGCGAAAAAACTTAATGCGCAGGGTAATATTTCAAAAGAAGCCTACAACCAACGTGAAGCTGAAGAAAACCGCTTACGTGCCACTATCGAAAATAAAAAGGCTGCAAAATTAATTTCGCAAATCAGTGTTGATCGTTGCCAGATAAAAGCGCCCTACGCTGGCTATATAACGAAACGTACAGCCAGCATTGGCGAGCTAACACAGCCTGGCACGCATTTATTAAAACTGGTTTCCAAAACAAATAATATTGTAGAAGTGAAAATCAACAACCGTTTACTGGAAAGTTTTTCACAAGGAGAAGACTATCAGTTTACTTTCAATAATAAATCTTACCCACTTAAAGTAGAATTTGTTTTGCCTGTGCTGGATACAAACACACGCAACCATATCGCACGTTTACGCTTTATCGACAAAGCTGCAATTACGGGCAGCGTTGGTAAAGTACAATGGCGGGAAAAGCTGCCTTCCATCCCCGCCCATTACTTAATTTCTCGCAATGACAAATTAGGAGTATTAGTCGCAGAAAAAAACAAAGCCAGATTTATCGAAATTGATGGCGCGCACGAAGGCAAACCCGCTATCACCAATTTAAGCAGCGATACACAAATAATTACCAAAGGTCGTTTTAATGTTAAAGCTAACGACACTTTGTTGATTGATAATTAAGCCGATAATTAAG
>CAZCOZ010000133.1:0-6014 GCA_964500555.1 uncultured Thiotrichaceae bacterium
TATATTATTGCCTACACTTATACAGGCATGTTTGATTTTGCCGGCCCAGTACAAAGTTGGCTGCGCGAACTCACTGGCTGGGGATTTGGCGATTATTATTTTCCACAAATTCGCTCGTTGGGCGGTGCTATCACTATGCTATCGCTAGTGCTGTATCCCTACGTTTACCTATTGGCGCGAGTAGCTTTTATTGAACAATCGGTATGCGTGTTAGAAGTCAGTCGCACTATGGGTTGTGGTAGCTGGTGTAGCTTCACACGTGTGGCATTGCCACTGGCGCGTCCGGCAATTGTCGCGGGTGTCTCGCTGGCATTAATGGAAACGCTTGCCGACTATGGCACGGTGGCTTATTTTGGC
This sequence comes from uncultured Thiotrichaceae bacterium, assembly GCA_964500555.1. GTDB lineage: Bacteria > Pseudomonadota > Gammaproteobacteria > SZUA-229 > SZUA-229. The sequence goes on from CAZCOZ010000133.1 coordinate 358, forward strand.
GTGGATGTTTTCACCACCGGCATTTTTCGCGCCTGGTTTGGTATGGGTGATTCGGTGGCAGCCTCCAAGCTCGCCTCATTATTATTATTTTTTGTTTTTATTCTGATTATTCTGGAACGGGTTTCCAGAAAACAGGCACGTTACCACCATACTACGAACAAATATTCCAGCCTTCCGGAATACACCTTAACCGGCTACAAAGCGGCCAGCGCTTTTATGCTTTGTCTGTTACCGGTTTTTTTTGGTTTTTTACTGCCAGCGGGTAAGCTTTTAATGTGGGCAATCGAAACTTTTGATGAGATGGTCGATGCCCGATTTTTAGAGCTCACCCTGAACACCATTATGCTTGGCGGCGCAGCAGCTTTTCTAGCCGTTATCATTGCGCTGTTTTTAGCTTACGGTCAACGCTTAATTCCTGGCAAATTAACCATGACATCAATCCGTATCGCCGCCATGGGTTACGCTATACCGGGCACCGTCATTGCGGTTGGCGTTATCATTCCTTTTGCCTGGCTAGACAATCAAATCCACGATTTTATGATCGCTAACTTTTCGATTTCAACCGGCTTATTACTGAGCGGCACGGTGTTCGCACTGATGTTTGCCTACATCGTACGCTTCTTAGCGGTAAGCTTGCAAACCATCGAATCGGGCATGGGGAAAATTAAACCGTCATTGGATGACGCCGCTCGCTCACTAGGTTATCGTCCCATGCAAACCCTGTTTAAAATTCATGTGCCGCTGATGAAAGGTTCTGTTATCACCGCATTTTTAATTGTTTTTGTCGATGTTTTAAAAGAACTACCCGCAACATTAATTTTGCGCCCCTTTGATTTTAATACGCTCGCGGTCAGAGCATTTGAACTGGCATCAGATGAGCGTCTAGCAGACTCATCCACCGCGGCATTGATGATTGTCCTGGTGGGTTTATTGCCGGTAATTTATTTAAACAAAGCAATAGCCATGTCCAGAGCTGGTAGTAAGGCTAAAGACAAAACAAAACCGATAGCAAACGCCCAGCAACATAAAGGTAAATAAATGCAGCGTCTTCAAGTAAAAAATATAGATGTCAGTTATGGAAAAAAGCAGGTGGTTTTTGATGTCAACTTTAACTTAGATGAAGGCAAAATCGGTTGCTTGTTAGGTCCCAGTGGTTGCGGTAAAACCACCGTATTAAGAAGTATTGCCGGGTTTGAGCCTGTCCACAATGGGCAGATTTTACTTAATGGGCAAATTGTGAGTAATTCACAAATTCACCTGCCGCCGGAACAACGAAAGGTTGGCATGGTGTTTCAGGATTTCGCCTTATTCCCCCACCTGAATGTTAGCGACAACATACGTTTTGGCATTAAATCCTGGTCAACCGAAAAGCAAAAGCAACGGGTGGAAGAATTGCTGGCAATGATAAACATGGCAGAGTTCGGCAACGTCTATTCTCACCAGCTATCAGGCGGTCAACAACAGCGCATCGCACTGGCACGGGCAATGGCGCCCAGACCCTCCATCCTGTTAATGGATGAGCCATTTTCCAGCATGGATGTAGAACTGCGCGAACAATTAGCGCGTGAGGTTCGACATATTTTAAAACAGGAAAATATTACCGCCGTTTTAGTCACCCACGATCAAAACGAAGCGTTTGCCATGGCCGATGAAATTTGCGTTTTAAATGCAGGCCGTGTGCAACAATACGATAGTGCGTATAACTTGTACCATCAACCGAGCAATCGCTTTGTCGCCGATTTTATTGGTGAAGGCATTTTTATTCCTGGCAAGGTGGAACACGATGATTCGGTAAGCACCGAGTTAGGTGTGATTCAAGGATTTGTACCGAAGGGATGCCAAACAGGTTGTCTGGTAGATGTGCTAATACGCCCCGACGATATTGTACACAATGACAATGCTAGCCAAACCGCCACCGTAGTCGCCAGAGCTTTTCGCGGCTCAACATTTTTGTATACACTTAAAATGCCCAGTGGCATTGAAGTTTTAAGCCTGGTACCCAGCCATCATGACCACCAGATTAACGAAGAAATTGGCATACAACTGGAATTTAACCACCTAGTAGTTTTTTCGCAAGGTGCACAATAATTCTTCCGAAAATGTACGTCATTAAAAAACGAAAACCACTAATGCCAACTACTAACGCCAACCAGCACGGTCCATCAGTTTTACAGCGGCAAGATTGTTTATGCCCAATTTACCCAGATAGACAGTATCCGCTTTAAATTCACCAAAAGATTTCACCGTCTCGGATAATGCAACACCTTCTACCACTGGGTATTCACTATTAATTTCAGCGTACCAGGCTTGCGCTTTATCGCTGACTAAAAACTCAAGCAACTGATTAGCGGCTTCAATATTTTTTGCATAGCGCGTTATGCCGATACCACTCACATTAACATGCACACCGCGGTCGGCTTCACCCTGGTTAGGATTAAATACGGCAACTTTCTTTGCCACAGCATTATCCTTGGCTTTTTTACTAAGCATTAAGCGACCCAGATAATAGGTATTAGCAATGGCAACATCACACTGCCCTGCTGCCACTGCTTTTATTTGATCGGTATCACCACCTGCCGGTGGCCGCGCAAAGTTTTTCACCAAACCCCGCGCCCAGGCTTCAGTCGCTTCAATGCCATTACTGGCAATCATTGAAGCAATCAGCGACATATTATAAATATTACTGGAAGAACGCACGCAGATTCGTCCTTTCCATTTAGCGTCAGTCAATGCCTCATAAGTAGACAACTCGTCTTTTGTTACGCGGTCGCTGGCATAAATAATGGGGCGTGTACGCTGCGACAAACCAAACCAGTAATTATCAACATCACGGAAATTTTGTGGAATTCTTTTTTCCAGTTGCGCATTATTTATGGGTTGTAAAACCCCGGATATTTTAGCGCGATAAAGCCTGCCAGCATCAACCGTAATAAACACATCCGCCGGGCTTAATTTGCCTTCCATTTCAAGACGTTTTAATAGTGCATCCGCTTTGCCCGTTACCAGCTTAAAATCAATGCCGGTTTGTTTTTGAAATTTTTCCAGCAACGGTAATATCAATGCTTCTTTACGTGCAGAATAAATATTAACTACTTGTTTTTCTGTTTGTGGCTTTTCTGTTTGTGGCTTTTCTGTTTGTGGCTTTTCTGCTTGTGCAAAGTTAGGTAACACCAACATTAACGGCATCAGTACAACAGATAAGTATTTTATAAATTTCACAACGTGGTATCTCTTAAAGTTATTTGTGACCTGAACCGTAGGGAGGGTCGTTAAAAAGGAAGTATATTATAAAGTGGCTGATTGTAAGCGTCCAGCTAACCCCAACATTACGTTCATTAATTTTTTGTTGACATCTTATTCCACAAAAGCAGATAGTTGCTTCAGAAAATACAGGAAACTGACATTTTTTAAGAACGCTTCAAGTTAAGAACCACTCAAGGGTTACACAAATGCAACTAAATTAATAACCGAGATCAACTTTACGGACATACGGTTGCGGCGAATCTATACGCATAACACGGCACTGTATATTTTTAACACACGAGGATAAACACAAATTCCATAAACTGATTTTTGATTCACTATTTAGCGGCCGAAGATCGACGGCACACAGATCACCTTTACTAAATAACAATTCAAGTTTTTCAACTTCAATCTCTATTTGCACAAGATTCTGTTTTGTTTGTTTATTAGATAGCATTTTAAATAAAATTTTCTTGTACACGATTAAAAGGTGGCGCGTCCCCGCGCCGGGAGTCTCCATGAAATACTTATCAAAAACACATATCATTTCGTGAGAATTAATTTATTTTGCCGAGTACGTCTCAATCGATATTGCTCTTCCCCATGCAGAATGATGACTTCATGGTTGCCGCAAAATAAACCAGTCGAACATAAATATTTTTTAGCATCGTCAGCTTTCAGGGCCTCAGGTGCGGAAGTGTCTATTACAGAGGCAACATCCATTATTTTTTGGTTTCTAAACTGAAAAAAATCACTTTTATTTGTCATGTTTATTACCGTTTTTCTGCAACTTTCTGGGTAATAGTTTTATGCTATTTCCTGTTTTATTGTTTTTGCAATTATGACAACAACCCAGACATGTTGCACTAATCTGTTTTTTTTCTGTAATAAGATTCATAAGGTCACTCCATTTTTAAAACAAAAGCTAATTTTTAATATGTTTTTAGTGGTCTTAAGCAACGGCTTGACTCAAGCCTTTAGAGAATGCCGCCAAACTAGAACGACGTAGCATGATTAACGGTTTACCTGACTGCTTGCAAAACTTTTTCAGCTTATTGACTGCTTCATGACTGATACAATCTTTAGGACAAAATACGATATCAGCTTTAGGTAATAATGAAACCAACCTTTTCCTGCCATCATTTAAACCACCATCATGATAGATAAACTCACCATTTTGCTCTTCGACCAAAGTACGGAAATGAGCATTTAAGTTATCTCTTCCGCCTACATATAGCACGCAGTCACCATTGAGGTCTTTATTGACACATTGTGTTTCGTCATCACAACTTGTACATTGTTTCTTGAGTAGTTGCGTCAACATTCGTTCCATAGTGTCGTGTTCCTGCTGCAACTGCATATGATCCGCTTTAACAATGCCGAATTGATCACCACTTTTCATAGCAAGTACGCGCCACTCTTCAGATTGTTTTACTGATATTTCTAATGCTTTTGTCTTCGATAATAATTTTTTTTCAATTTCATCAAGTCTGCTCGTTAGCCCATCCAGTGATTTGTTGGTCTTAAACTCGGCAATCAAACTTTCCGCTATCTTTAATTTCGCCCGTAAAATTTCTGTTTTATTTAATTCTTTTTCCAGATCACGAATTGTTTTCGACTGCCGCAATGACTTTTCATCTGCACTTTGTTGCTTTTCTTTCAGTAACTGTGCAAAGGTTTTTTTCTCTTCCTCAAGTCGTTTTAATCTTTCCATATCAACCCTTATTGATGCACCAGAAAGATGTGACAACATGTGAACGTCTCCGTACATTTTGTCGATAAGCTGAAAACTGGTTAAAGGATGTGTAAGCAAAGCCCAATAAACAGCCGGTAACTGATCTTGCTCAATCGCATTATCCCAATATGCCTGCATTTCATCTGCAGCAAGCGGCTGCATTTTTTTTATCGTTGTTTTATATTTTTTATCCAGGTATTTACTGATATATTTTGCAGCATAAGATGCTTCAGCTACGACAGACACAAAACTATGGTGCCAGTCATAGTCACTCAAATTAGCCTGCATTGAAATCTTCAATTTTTGACAGAGTTTATTTAACTCGGACAACGACAAACAGGTACCAATTACACTACAGTGAAAACTCCTTTCCAGCTGCCATATTTTTTTTCTATTTTTGAGCATTGAAAAATGCTCTTCTACCGATTTTTTTTCTTCAACACACTGTAGACACATTACGGTTAATCACTCTGACTTTCGTTATTAACGCTAATGATAATGATTCGCATTAAGCTTGTCAACTAGTATCTCAGAAATTATTCATCCTCCTCTGAACAAAGTAGCTTTAAACAAAGAATCAACAGATTGCACTAAAAAACTCGGTCGCAAGCGAGCCGAGTTTTTTAAAGACTTTTTTTGAAAGGGCTGAGGTGACTAAAATACTGACTGATACGAAATC
>CAZCOZ010000134.1:0-5965 GCA_964500555.1 uncultured Thiotrichaceae bacterium
TTGTGTTTAAGCGATTTATTGGGGGGATGTTGGTGGTTGTTAGTGGATTGGCGCTATTTGATTTGTATTGACTTAGCATTTACAGTTTACTTTTTATTAAGCATTGCGGTATTCGCACCGCGGGCGAGTCACTTTTTTTCTGCAGCTAAAAAAAGTAACCAAAAAAAGCCGCCACTCCGGCTACGCTCCCATAAAAAACATGGGAGTTCCCATTTAGGTGTTCGCATTATCATGCTGCGCCAGAACTCACCTGCGTTGATAAAACACGCACGCTCAGACAGCTGTCGCAGAAAACCCATGACAATGCGAACACCTAAACGGCTTGCCTAATGTGGATGGAAGGTCAAAAGACAAGTCAAAAACGGTGTCTTTAAATTGCTACTTTTTCATTCTGCTGGTTTATTTTTTTGATTTTGATTTTCCTTCCACTTTGAAACAAGCCATTGAGATAGCACAGCTATCATGGGTTTTCTGTGAAAACTGTCTGAGCGTTCTTTGCGAGTTTTTTCACAGCATGATAGTTGTGTTGGCTCAATGGGAACCCTGTTTTTTAGGGCGACGTTGGCGTGGCGGCCTTTTTTGGCTACTTTTTTTGGCTGTAGCAAAAAAGTGGCTCGCCCGCGGTGCGAATACTGCAATGCCTGACAAAAAGTAACCCAGTAAATATCAAGAAAAGAAACACAAATACCCAATAACAACTATACGAATCCCACACGTTCTGACATAAAATAGACACATATAATAAATAAAAATAAAAGAAGCATAATGATCGAATTCCTTCCAGGCCAACGCTGCATAAGTGACGCCGAACTACAAATGGGCTTAGGCACTATCCTAACCGTCGAAGCACGTACCCTAACCGTGCTGTTTATGGCCACGGGAGAAACCCGAACTTATGCAAAACTCACTGCGCCATTAACACGCGTTTTATTTTCTATTGGTGACACTATTATTAGTTCCGACGATTTGGCTATTACTGTTAATGCTGTAACAGAAAATCATGGCCTGATTACCTACACGGGTATCGACGATGCGGGTAATAACCACCAGATTGAAGAAGCGCATCTGAATAATTTCATTCAACTAAACCGCCCTTCTGAGCGTTTATTTAATGGTCAGATTGATAAAGGAAAATGGTTTGAACTGCGTTACCAAACACTGCTACATAAAAACCGTTTAGCAAAATCGGATTTATACGGTTTGATTGGTAGTCGCACTAGCTTAATTCCTCATCAGTTATATATTGCGCATGAAGTTGCTAATCGCTATGCACCACGTGTATTGCTTGCTGACGAAGTGGGTTTGGGTAAGACTATTGAAGCGGGTTTAATTCTGCATCATCAATTATTAACTGAACGTGCAAAGCGTATTTTGATTGTTGTGCCCGAAACACTGGTTCATCAATGGTTAGTGGAAATGCTACGTCGCTTTAATCTGCACTTTAAGATTTTTGACCAGAATCGCTGTGATGATTTACTCAGCGAAAATGATTATGAAAATATTTTTCACTCTGAACAGTTGGTGTTATGCAGTATCAATTTTTTAGTCAGTAATGCCACGGTTTTTGAGCAATGTGTTGGTGGTGAGTGGGATTTACTGGTGGTTGATGAAGCCCACCATTTGCAGTGGTCAGCAGAAGAACCAAGTATTGAATACATGGTTGTCGAACAACTTAGTTATCACACTAAAGGCGTTTTATTACTTACTGCAACGCCTGAGCAGCTTGGCAAGGAAAGTCATTTTGCTCGTTTACGGCTACTCGACCCTGATCGATTCCCTGACTTCCAGCACTTTGTTGAAGAAGAGGAGAATTACGAACCTTATGCCCAGGTAATCGAAGATTTATTAAACAATAAAGAACTGACTGCTGCTGATAAGACATTAATTAAAACCACGATTAATGAAGGTGACAATTTAAATTTGCTCGATTCTATATCTACTAATGATATATCGGCTGATGATATATCTACTAACCCTTCTACCGATGAAGCAACATTAATATCTCAAGCGCAGGCACGTGAAAGCCTGGTTGAACATTTACTCGATCGGCATGGTACGGGCCGCGTGTTATATCGTAATACTCGCTCAGCAGTAAAAGGTTTTCCCGACAGACAGTTAAATGCTTACGCGCTAGAAACACCTGAGCAATATTTGAGTTTAGTTACAGGCACTGCTCATGATACTGATGACAATGATACTAATAACAATAGTAATACGGTTGAACAACTCACACCTGAAATTTTATATCATAAAACGGAGCAAAGTACACATTGGACACAGATAGATCCACGTATTAACTGGTTAACAAAAAAATGCACTGCACTCTATCCAGAGAAAATTTTAGTTATTGCTGCCCATGCCGAAACGGCGCTCGATATAACGCAGCATATCAAAACCCAAACAGGCTTACATGCCAGCGCATTCCATGAAGGATTAAGCATTGTTGAGCGCGATAGAGCTGCTGCTTTTTTTGCCGATCACGAAACAGGTAGCCAGATCTTAGTCTGTTCCGAAATCGGTAGCGAAGGACGAAACTTCCAGTTTGCGCATCATCTGGTTTTATTTGATCTACCCATCAACCCCGATTTACTGGAACAACGCATTGGCCGTTTAGATCGTATCGGTCAGACGGATACCATACAGATACACGTTCCTTATTTGAAAAATACCGCACAGGAAATCTGCTTCCGCTGGTATCACGAAGCATTACAGGCTTTTGAACATACCTGTCCTGCAGGGCATTCTGTATATAAACGTGTACAGCATGAATTGCATCATCTTATTACGGATAAAGCATCTGCGGATGATGTAAAAATAAATGCATTGATTGATGTGTCTGAAAAACACTATCTCGAATTGAGTCAATCTTTACAACGCGGCCGAGATCGTCTTCTGGAATACAATTCCTGTCGCCCTGCTATTGCAGAAGAAATTAAACGTCGGACTGATGCCGAAGAGAAAAATTCTCAGCTAGTTGAGTATATGGAAAATGTTTACGACTGCTTTGGTATTGATTACGAAATTCATAGTGACGGTTGTTTTATTATTACACCAACTGATAATATGATTAGTCAATTTCCCGGTTTAACGGAAGATGGCCTAACCATAACCTATGATCGAAATATCGCTTTAAGCTTTGAGGATGCGCATTACATTACCTGGGAGCATCCATTAATTAATAGTGCGATTGATATGGTGCTCAGTAATGAAATGGGTAACACGGCAGTCACTGCTGTTGAATATAAAGGCGTAACCGCAGGTACAGTATTGCTCGAATGTTTGTTCTCTCTGGAAACGGCACCCATTGAAGAACTACAAACCAACCGTTACTTACCGCAGACACTGATTCGTGTTGTTTGTGATGAACGTGGTGCTGATCACAACCTGAAACTAACGCATGACAAGATCAATGATGCCTGCCAGTTTGTTGATAATGGCGTAGGCAATAAAATTGTTCGGGCGAAGAAGAAAATTCTGAAAGCCATGTTGCAGCGAAGTGAAAAATTTGCTGAATTAAAGTCTGAGAAATTACTTGAACAGGCACAACACCAGGCAAGCGAGACTTTGAACAAAGAAATCAATAGGTTAATAGCATTATCTAAGGTTAACCCTAATATACGAGCAGAAGAAATTCAGCATTTTGAAAACCAGCTATCCGCACTAAGCGGTGCTATCGACGCTGCGAACATACGACTCGACGCAGTACGCGTTATTGTTGCAACATAAGTCTCACATTTTAAGACTCCCATTTATAACATTAAGTATAGGTAAAACACTTGTTCTCTTCACTCTTACTTGATGAACCTCTTTTTGCAGCACTGGCAAAACTTGGTTTTGACGAAATGACCGCAGTACAAAAAGCGGCTATTCCACAAGCACTCGAAGGTAAAGACCTGATCGTGAATGCACGTACGGGTAGCGGTAAAACCTTAGCCTATCTGTTGCCCCTGCTGCAACAGATACTTGATAATCCGCAAACCCTGACGCAGACTATTATCCTCGCACCAACACGTGATCTATGCCGACAGATAAATAAACATTGCACTATGCTGGCAGAATTTACCGACATAAGCACCGCCGTTATTATCGGTGGCGAAGACCCTAAGCATCAAATAAAAGCCATAGAAAAATACCCTGATATTATTATTGCAACACCCGGTCGTTTATTAGAACACGCCAAGCGCGAAGTCATAAATCTCGATGCCATTAATATACTGGTATTAGACGAAGCAGATCGAATGCTTGCGATGGGATTTAGTGACGACGTAATAACGGTAGCAAGTAACTGCAGCGAAGAATGTCAAACCGTACTGTATTCCGCCAGTTTCAACCAGGCTAAATTCAAAGAGCTAACTGACCACGTACTCTACGAACCCGAAATAATCATGGTGGATAGTACGCGTGAGAATAACGAAAATATTCTACAGCAAAAAATACTGGCCGATAACACAGAGCATAAACTAAACCTTTGTCAGCACATTATTGAAAATAAGGACTTTAACAAAGCTATTATATTTGCTAACAAGAAAGAAACCGTCAATCAAATAACAACCTGGCTGCAATCAAAAGATATTGTTTCTGCTGTTATACATAGCGATATAGAACAATCCATACGCAATCAACAACTGCGTAAATTTAGAAATGGTGATGTTAAAATTATCATTGCAACCGACATTGCGTCACGCGGTTTAGATATCGCTGAACTTGATTTAATTATTAATTTTGACGTGCCACGTAACGGCGAAGATTACATGCATCGCATTGGCCGTACTGGAAGAATGTTTGAGAAAGGACTGGCAACGACTTTAGTCAATTCACATGAATGGAACAAGATGATTAGCATTGAAAATTTTCTGGACATCCATTGTGAAATACAAAAAACAAAAGGTCTCACAGGAAAATACTCCGGCCCGGAGAACCAAAAGTCATCAGGCAAGTCTTATGGCATGAAAAAAAAGAAAGTGAAAAAAGAGAAGCCGCTCAAAAAGAAAATAAAAATACGTGATCGAGATAAGAAAAATATTGGCAAACGCCGTGTATCCTCCACGAAATTATCCTCTTCAGATAAACCAGGTGATCCCAAATAAATTTGTTAAACTATATTGCTAAGCCATACCATGTCGAATAAAACTTTATTATTATCCATTATCTGTCTTCTGGTTGGTTTTACCTGTGCCTATTTAATATTTGGAAACAAATCAGACCAATTAGCTGAATTCAGTAACAAGATTACACCTCAGTTCTCTGCCGCTCAAAACGCCAGTCAGGCAAACGCGAACAATCACTCTGATGTCTTCACTGAAGATACTTTTAATGCGCGCTTTGAAAACATTGAAAATAATATCAATTTAATTCAGGAACAATTACAGGAAATTGAATTTAGTTTAAACGAAAACCCTAAGACCTCTACGAATACAAATGTCCACACGCCGATACTCAATCGCCAGTCAATATTTAGGCAGCGTACATTTACGATCGATCGTCTTATCAATGGTGGCGTTAGCTCTGTAGTAGCCGAGGATATTGTCCGACGGAAAAGCTCTGTTGAAATAAAACGGCTGGAATTAAGTGATCGTGCGACACGCGAAAATTACATGAATACACAGCGTTACTTTGATGAATTAGCATCTATTGATGAGAGTGATATTAATTTACGTGAAGAACTTGGCGATGATCAATATGATGAATACCTTTATAAAAGTAAACAGAGTAATCGAATTAGAATTATCTCTGTTATGCTTGGCTCCGCAGCAGAACGGGCGGGCCTTGAGAAAAACGATATTATTCTAAGCTATGATGATAAACGCATGTTCACCTGGCCGGAACTTAAACAGGCTACAGCAGAAGGTGAATTGGGTGATTACACATCCATTAATATTTCCAGAAATGGCGAAGTGTATAGCTACTCGGTACCACGTGGAACCTTAGGCATTCAAATGGGTGCTACACGTTTAACACCTTAAGG
>CAZCOZ010000135.1:0-3044 GCA_964500555.1 uncultured Thiotrichaceae bacterium
TGAGGAATTGTTGATAACTGAGCGTAGTGGTAGTGTGCGATTGCTAAATGTTAGTAATGGTCGAGTTCAGCTGTTAAATAATGTGCCTGAAGTTTTGGTTGACGGTCAGGGTGGTTTGTTAGATGTCGCTGTTTCACCTAACTATAAAAAAGATGGCTGGATTTATTTTACTTATGTAAAAGACGTCGATATCAATAGCGAAGGTGCAACGGTTTTAGCCCGTGCTAAATTGTTTAAGGATACATTTAAAGACTGGCAAGAATTACTGATAACTAAATCTTCCACTGAAGAAACCTATCATTTTGGTAGCCGTATTACGTTTGACGCGGAAGGGCATGTATTTTTTGGGGTAGGTGATCGTGGTGAGCGTAAAAATTCGCAGGATTTAACCAACCATGCGGGTTCGATTATGCGGTTAAATCTGGATGGCAGTGTACCTAAAGACAATCCTTTTTCAACAAATAAAAAGCTGCTACCTGAAGTATGGAGTGTGGGTCATCGAAACCCTCAAGGTATGGCTTATGATTTTGAAAATAAACGTCTCTGGTCAATCGAACATGGCCCACGTGGCGGTGATGAAATTAATCTTATAAAGTCTGGGGCCAATTATGGTTGGCCGATTATTTCTTATGGCAAGGAATATTGGGGGCCGTTTGCTGTGGGCAAAACGCATCGTGAAGGTATGGAGCAACCGGTAAAAGTTTATATTCCATCTATCGCGCCGGGTAGTTTGCTGTTTTATTCGAGTAGTGCGTTGCCTGACTGGAAAGGCAATTTGTTTTCTGGGGCGTTGAAGTTACGCCATATCAATCGTGTTGTTTTGTCGAAGCAGGGTGAGGTGATTAAGGAAGAACGTTTGCTTGAAGATTTAGATGAACGCATACGCGCGTTAGCGCAAAGTCCGCAAGGCTGGATTTATTTTTCAACTGACAGCGGTAAGGTTTTTCGGTTGAGGCCATGAGTAAAATTATTTATGGCGTATTTATATTTTCTTGACTATCGAAGCTATTAAGGCTACATTTGTATCAATTATAGCTACAATTAGATCGCTTAATGTCTGCTTTATCTTCACTATTATTCAAAGATTACCGTCGTCGAGTGTTAGAACTGCTTTTGTTACGTGCAGATGAATCTTTTCATGTGCGTGAGATAGCGCGGTTAACGGGAACGGTTGCTGGCACTTTGCATAAAGAGCTGGCTAGACTGGCTGCTGCTGGCATTTTATTAAAAAAGGCTTCTGGTAATCAGATGCGATACAGAGCGAATCCTGATTGTCTTATATTTGAGGAGTTAAAACGGATAATCGAAAAAACGGCTGAGGATAAACGGAATGATGGAAAAGCAAAAATGGATGATATTGTCGAAAAAAACAGAAAAAAGATACTCGTACTGGCAAAGAAAAATGGTATTCGTAATGTGAGAGTGTTTGGTTCGATGGCACGTAATGAAGCGACATCGGATAGTGACCTGGATTTGCTGGTTGAATTAGAAGAAGGCAGTTCTGGGTTTGCGCTTGGCGGGTTTTTGCATGATGTTTCTAATTTAGTACAGCGTAAGGTTGATGTGGTGACAGAAAAATCATTGCATCCGTCGCTTCGTGAAAAAGTATTGCATGAGGCAAATGCATTGTGAGTGCTAAAGATAATTCTGTCTACGTTGTGCATATGCTGGACTGTATTCATCGCATTAACGAGTATGTTGAAAGTAAAGAGCAGTTTTATGATTCAACCTTAGTGCAGGATGCCGTCGTTAGAAATTTACAAACAATGGCTGAATCTAGTCAACGTTTGTCTGTTACCATCAAGAATAAGTATGGCGATATTCCATGGAATAATATTGCAGGATTTAGAAACATACTTGTGCACGATTATCTTGGTGTTGATCTGGATATGATTTGGAGTGTTATAGAAAAAGAACTGTCAGTACTGGAAACTGCTCTTGGTCGAATAGAGCAACAATTATCACCGTAAATATTTGAACTTAAATAAATCATGAGCAAACAAGCAATCATTTTTGAAGTCAGCGACCGTAGTTTCGATAAATATGTGATTGGTAATTCAAGTAAGGTACCGGTTTTTGTTGCCTTTATCGCTATCTGGTCAGAGCCCTGTATTCGTGTGTGTGACATGTTGGAAGACCTTGCCCGAGAATTTCCGGAACAATTTGTTTTTGCCAAAGTTGATATTGAGGAAAATGCACAGTTAAAAGAACAGTATAAAATCGAAAATATTCCGACGCTGAAAGTTTTTGTTGATACTAAAGAGGTAGCGGCTGAGGAAGGCGCGTTGAGTGAAGATGAGGTCAGGGGATTACTGAAAGGTTTTGGTATTGTTAACGAGGTTGAAGAATTAAGACTGCAGGCACGTCATTCACACATTCAGGGTGAAACCTCGCAGGCTATCATGCTGTTGTCTCAGGCGATGCAACAGGACTCTTCTAATACCCGCGTTGCGATGGATATGGTGCAGATATTTATTGATCTGGGTGAAACGGAACAGGCCGTTGGTTTGTTTAATCGCTTACCCGATAGTGCTAAGAGTTCTACAACGGGTCAAAGTTTAAGTGGTCAGTTATGGATTATTGAGCTGGCAGCCAAAACGCCGGGGTTGCCTTCACTGAAAGAAACCATTCTTGTTGAACCGGATAATTTCGATGCGCGATTTGATTGTGCGATTTGCGAGGTAGCAGGGCATAACTATCAACAGGCGTTAGATCATTTGCTCTACATTCAACAGAATAATGCTGATTACAAAGAGGGCGCAGCTAGAGAGATGATTGTTACGATTATAAATACTATTGCGCCTGCTAATCCTGAAGTGGCGCAGCAGTACCGTACACAACTAGGGGCTTTGTTAGCCGTTTGATTTTTGCATACGCCGTCCGTCTTACATTTTGGAAATGGTTAGCCTGGTTGAAGCCTGTAGGCTGACGTAACTGGAATATTCAGGTAAAGAATCAATTTCCTCCCACCTCTGATAGAATCAGCCCTAAAAAGTAATATAGAAAAATAATAATGACGGGAGCTACATCAGTGAAAACCACTA
>CAZCOZ010000135.1:3144-5817 GCA_964500555.1 uncultured Thiotrichaceae bacterium
AAATCAATGTACACAGATATCAGCGTGTCTCACATCCTTCATTAATTTATTGAATGAATAATTTTTTAGATGTAGCAACTCAGTATGGTTACCTGCTTCGATATAAACATCACTGCAGAAATTAAAAATGTTATCGACAACCAGGTCTATTCCATAAGCATCGCCGACAGGCGGAATAGCACCGTCGACGCAATCGATAAACAGGTCATTTAATTCGTTCTCAGTTGCCAGTCCCATATTTCGTTTCAGAACTTTATTGAGCTCATTAATTTTTACGTATTGATCAGCAGGGACTAAGGCCATGACGTAACCGTTTTCATCTTCCAGAATAACTGGCTTTACCACTTGATCAGCGGGTACGTGAGCGGTATAAGCTGAGTCCAGGCTGGAGTGCGTATAAGGATGTTCAATGGTGTCGTAGCTAATACCGTGCTGTGCGAGTTGATTAATTAGTGTTGGTGCGATGTTCATGGTTCACCCCCAGGTTAATAATTCTGATCAATAATATTGATAGTGAAACGATAAGTAGTTAATTATAACGCTACTTTAGATAATAAATATACAGCGTGTAAGTGATTCATTATTAAATATTCTTATCTGTTAACATAGGAATAACTAATACTTATAACGTTAATAAAGAGACCATAACGAGGGCGCAATGTTCAATATAATTCGATTTTTTTTATTACAGGCAATGGTTTTTACTTTGCTTTCGGCTTGTGCAACGATTCCTTCCGATTTTGAAGAGCCAGCAGTTTCTGTTGTTTCATTCAAACCTGTCAATTCAGGTGGTATCACACCGCAGTTTGAAATTATTTTACATGTGACTAACCCAAATCGAGAACCATTAGCAATTGAAGGCATGTCGTACACGATTCATCTGGAGGGTAACAAAGTGATGTCTGGCGTGTCGAATAATTTACCGACGATTGAACCTTATGGTGAAGCCAATGTGACACTTAATGCCACAGCGAATTTACTGGGCGGGTTTAAATTGTTAACCGGTTTAATGAATAGCCAAAAAGAAAACATTGATTATGAATTTAAAGCGAAATTAGACGTTGGTACATTTATGCCACGCATTAACGTTGTTAAAAAAGGAACCTTGTAAACGTGGTTTAAAACACACCGCGGATATTACTCGTGTACCTGCCGAAATTGTTATCTTATGGCCTTACCTAATCAATCAAATTCAAATGTAAAACAGAGTTTATCTGAATTACAGCTGCAGCAGTTTGCGCGTGATGGTTATTTAATTGTACCTAATTGTGCTTCGAACGATTTACGTCAACGCATGATCGCATCAGTAGAAGCATCGTTAAGCCCCGCGATTGGCCCTTTAGAATACGAAGCGGATGTGCATTATCCCGGTGCACCGTCAAGTAAATCTGTACCCGGTGGCATGACGCCGCGTCGTTTACTGAATGCTTATGCGCGCGATGCGGTTTTCCGAGAATGGGCATCAATGCCTGTCATTGTACAGTCGGTGAAACAGTTAATTGCTGTTGAGCAAACAGTGGTTAATCGTCTGATGCTTACGCAAAATCATCACAACTGCATTATGACCAAAATGCCGAGTTACAGCAGCAGCACAAACTGGCATCAGGATATTCGCTACTGGAGTTACGATCGCCCTGAACTGATGAATGTATGGCTAGCGTTAGGTGATGAATATGCAGAAAAAGGCAGTATGCGGTTTATCCCTGGTTCACACAAATTAGAGCTGGATCGCGGTCGTTTTGATGCCGATTTATTTCTTCGTCAGGATTTACCTGAGAATAAAGCACTGATCGAAACGGCGGTTAGTGCAGAATTAAAAGCAGGCGATGTTTTGTTTTTCCACTGTCGAACTTTTCACGTGGCGGGTGCGAACCTGACACAAGAACCAAAATATTCAGTGGTTTTTAGTTATCACGCTGAAGATAATCGTCCTATTCCAGGGACTCGTTCAGCATTGCTGGATGGTGTTACAGTTGCTTAAAACATGTATGAATTATGCATAAACAATTAAAAAACTGGACACCTTCAACAACAGCAATTGATCTGATTAAATTAAATGGACTTAATGATTCAGACATTGAAAAGTCGTTAAGCTATTTAAAAAATCAAACTGAAATTTCCAATATAGATGATGTCGATGGTTACGACAACTGGAATGCCTTTTTTATTATGTTTTGTGTGAAAGCCGCAAAAGATTAAAAAACTTAAAAATATTCTGCCGCGAAAGACGCAAAGAACGCGAAAGAAATATTATTTGTAAGTCGGATTACGCTAACCCATACAACTTTAAAATTTTAAAAATTTTTTCTTCACGCTCTTTGCGCCTTGCGCGGCAGAATTGGTATTTAACAACATAGCAAAATTCTACACGGTTATTTCGGCACTTTTCTCTGCTGTTGGATAGTCGGTGTAGCCTAATTCATCACCGCCATAAAACGTAACGGGATCAGCTTCATTTAGTGGTAGTCCGTTTTTGTAGCGATGGACTAAATCAGGATTAGCCAGAAAGGGTGTGCCGAATGCGATAAGGTCGCTGTTGCCATTGCTAATGGATTCATCTGCGCTGTTTTGGTCGTAACCATTGTTGGCCATATAAATACCAGAGTAGGCATCTCGCAGTGCGCGGTAGTCAACGTTGCGTGATGCACTCATCATATCGCCTTCGAGTATATG
>CAZCOZ010000136.1:0-5655 GCA_964500555.1 uncultured Thiotrichaceae bacterium
TTCGCAATAGCCCTGCTATTACGCGCATTCCACGCCTTGAATCAGAACATTTTAAGCGCAACCTGTTCGACCCAGACTTAATCAGAGGTTCCTTAAGAAATACTCACCTTCACTTCGTCAGCCACTTCCTGATATTCAGGCAATAGATGGAAATTTAAATAGCGATAAATATCCGATGCTAAAGGTTCTATTTCTTTCACGCCTTCTAAATATTCTGCAACGGTAGGCAATCGACCTAAGATTCCCGCGACTACACTTAATTCTGCCGATGCTAAATAAACATTCGCACCATTACCTAAACGATTCGGAAAATTACGGGTTGATGTTGAAACCACTGTTGCATTATCAGCAACACGTGCTTGATTACCCATACAAAGTGAACAACCGGGTACTTCTGTTCGCGCACCCGCACGACCAAATATGTTGTAATACCCTTCCTGCATTAATTCACGTTCATCCATTTTTGTTGGCGGCACAATCCACATGCGTGTTGGCAAGCTGGTGGTTTTTTCTAATACTTTAGCTGCTGCTCGATAGTGACCGATATTGGTCATACATGAACCAATAAATACTTCGTCAATTTTATCACCGGCAACTTCTGATAACGGCTTAATATCATCAGGGTCATTAGGACAGGCGAGCAAAGGCTCTTTGATTTCATTCAAATCAATTTCAATTATTTCTGCATATTCTGCATCGGCATCGGGTGCAAGCAATTCAGGATTTTCTAACCATTTTTCCATCGCAATAATACGACGTTCTATGGTACGGGCATCTTCGTAGCCGTTTGAGATCATCCATTTCAATAAAGTAATATTGGAATTAATGTATTCAATAATTGGTTCTTTGTTCAAATGCACAGTACAGCCATTTGCCGAACGTTCAGCCGATGCATCCGATAATTCAAATGCCTGCTCAACTTTCAAATCAGGCAAGCCTTCAATTTCTAACACTCGACCATTAAAGACATTTATCTTGCCTTTCTTTTCTACCGTCATTAAACCTTTTTGAATAGCAACGTATGGAATTGCATTCACTAAATCACGTAAAGTAATACCCGGTTGCATTTTACCTTTAAAACGAACCAGTACAGATTCAGGCATATCCAATGGCATAACGCCTAATGCTGCGCCAAATGCAACTAAACCTGAGCCGGCTGGAAAACTAATGCCCATTGGGAATCGGGTATGCGAATCACCACCGGTACCAACTGTATCAGGCAGAATCATGCGATTTAACCACGAGTGAATAATGCCATCGCCTGGACGCAATGCAACACCTGCTCTTGTTTGCATAAAGTCAGGTAGGTCATGCTGCAATTTAATATCAATCGGTTTCGGATAGGCTGCCGTGTGGCAAAAACTTTGCATCACTAAATCGGCAGAAAAACCTAAACATGCTAGTTCTTTTAATTCATCGCGCGTCATCGCACCCGTAGTATCCTGCGAACCAACCGTAGTCATTTTAGGCTCACAATAAGTGCCGGGACGAATACCTTCCACACCACAGGCACGACCAACAACTTTTTGCGCCAGCGTATAACCTTTACCCGTTTCTTTACCTTCCTGCGGTCTTAAGAAAACATCCGAAGCGCCTTCATTTAAAAAGGTGCGTGCACGATCGGTTAAACCACGACCAATAATCAATGGAATACGACCGTTGGCTCGCACTTCATCAGCCATGGTTGCAGGGTTTAAATCAAAACGACAAAGCTCATCGCCCGCTTCATTGGTTATCACTCCATCGTACGGACGAATGTGAATAACGTCACCGGTTTCCATTTTTGCAACATCGCATTCAATCGGCAATGCGCCAGAATCTTCTGCTGTATTAAAAAAGATCGGTGCAATTTTGTTACCTAAAACAAATCCACCTTCGCGTTTATTCGGCACATGAGGAATGTCTTCACCCATATGCCAAAGCACAGAGTTAATCGCTGATTTACGAGACGAACCGGTACCAACTACATCACCAACATAAGCAATGGGATACCCTTTATCTTTTAATTTCTCGATGGTTTCTAAAGGTTTGTCCATGGTAGTAATCAACATGGATTTAGCATGTAATGGAATATCAGGACGGCTCCACGCTTCTGTGGCCGGTGACAAATCATCGGTGTTAGTTTCGCCAGGAACTTTATAAACGGTTACTGTTATTTTTTCAGCGAGTTTTGCTTTGGAAGTAAACCATTCCGCATCCGCCCATGAACGAACAACTTGTGCCGCAGCCTTATTGGTTTTAGATTTTTCTGCAACATTATGAAAAGCATCATAAATGAGCAATGTATGAGATAACGCTGTTGCCGCTGCATCCGCCGTGGTTTCGTCATCAAGCAAATCAATCAATGGCTGGACATTATAACCACCCAACATCGTACCTAAAATTTCTGTGGCACGAACCGCACTAATCAAATCACATGTTGTATTCCCCTTCGCCACATCCGTTAAAAAAGCAGCCTTCACGTAAGCCGCTTGATCAACGCCGGGTGGCACACGATTAACTAACAAATCCATTAAGAATTCATCTTCACCTGCTGGAACATTTTTTATTAATTCAATCAGCTCAGCGACCTGGTTAGCTTCAAGTGCTAATGGCGGCAAACCTTCAGCTTCGCGTTCGGCGACATGTTGGCGATAAGACTCAAGCACAGGAGTTCCTCGGTAGTCATTAAAGCAGAGTATTATACCTTAAGTGATAGTGTTTTTTCTTCTTTCCCGCCAGGAGAAAGTTGTTGTTTTCGTTCCC
This sequence comes from uncultured Thiotrichaceae bacterium, assembly GCA_964500555.1. Taxonomy (GTDB): domain Bacteria; phylum Pseudomonadota; class Gammaproteobacteria; order SZUA-229; family SZUA-229. Next base: position 2,746 of record CAZCOZ010000136.1, read on the forward strand.
ATGCTCCTGTGTGGGAACGAGGAGTAACTTCTTCTTTCATGATTTTCTACACATAAAAAAAGCCCGAAATTCGGGCTTTTTTTAAAATCAGAAAAACAATCTATTTAATTATTCTTCTGCCTGTAATCATCTATCGCCGCATTAATCGCATCTTCCGCCAATACAGAACAATGGATTTTCACTGGTGGCAAAGCTAACTCTTCTGCTATATCCGTATTTTTAATCGCTTTTGCTTCATCCAGTGTTTTACCTTTCACCCATTCCGTTAAAAGTGAACTCGATGCAATTGCACTACCACAACCGTAAGTTTTAAATACTGCGTCTTCAATTACGCCGTTAGAATCAACTTTAATTTGTAGTTTCATTACATCACCACAGGCCGGTGCACCTACCATACCCGTACCAATGCTGTCGTCGTTTTCAAAACTACCGACATTTCTTGGATTCTCATAGTGATCCAGAACTTTTTCGCCGTATGCCATGATTGTTACCTCTATTAATCTGTCTTTATTGATCTGTCTTTATTAATCTATGTCTATTGATCTATTACTTGATACTACTTATTGCGTATCAACATTAAATGCGCCTTGATTGATTGCTGCTGCCTGTTTTTTCGCCAACACAAATCGGCCAATCATTTTATCTCTTTGTAATGAGAGTTCTGGAATACCAGGGCGCTCAACAAACTGAGCCAAAGTAATTCCTGATAAAAACGCATGCAATCTGTCGCTTAATTTCGTCCACAATTCATGCGTCAAACATTTCGCACCATCCTGACAATTGCCCTCACCTTTGCATCGTGTGACATCTACGTTCTCATCAACGGCGCAAATAATTTCCGCGATGTTAATCTCACCCGCAGGTCGTGCTAGACGATAACCACCGCCGGGACCACGTACTCCTTTGACCAAACCACTTTTACGCAACTTGGCAAACAGTTGCTCCAGATAAGACAAAGAAATACCCTGGCATTGTGAAATATCCGCCAATGTCACTGGGCCTGCCTTATCATGGATGGCTAAATCCAGCATAGCTGTGACGCTGTAACGTCCCTTTGTTGATAAACGCATGGAGAACCTCAGAATTCCCGACTGTTTTAGTAGGTTAATTTTACTAATACCTAGTAAAACAGTCAAGTATTACTAAAACAGAAACCTATTTATAAATCAATAGTTTAATAATGCGCGTTCGGCACAGAAGGGATATAACACCAGATTAGGTATGATATAAAGACGCTGCTGCCAATTCACGCGTGTAACTCTGCTGAGGATTATTGAAAACATCTTCGACATTACCCTGTTCAACAATTCGACCCTCTCGCATTACAATCACACGATGCGACATGGCACGAATCACTCTCAAATCATGACTAATAAACAGATAACTTAGCTGGCGTTTTTCCTGTAATGCCGCCAACAAACCCAACACCTGTTTTTGCACCGACACATCAAGTGCGCTGGTTGGTTCATCAAGCAGTATCACATCAGGCTCAAGCACCACGGTACGAGCAATGGCAATACGCTGACGCTGGCCACCCGAAAATTCGTGTGGATACCGCCATAAAATATCCGACTCTAAATCAACTTCCTGCAATATATCGAGAATTTTTTCCAGGCGTTGTTCTTCACTTAATGTAGGAAAATGTAATTTCAAACCTTCTTCAATAATTTGACGAACGGTCATTCGTGGTGAAAGTGATGAAAAAGGATCCTGAAAGACTATCTGAAAATGGCGACGCAATGGTCGCATTTTATTTTCATTATATTCGGTAACATTCATCCCTTTAAAATGGATCTCACCAGTCGAGGACAGTAGTCGAAATAAAGCCAAACCTAAAGTAGTTTTTCCTGAACCTGATTCACCGACTATGCCCAGGGTCTCACCTGAATGCAGTTTCAAACTAATATCATCAACCGCTTTCACGTCATCAACTTTTCGTTTGAAAAATCCTTTATAAATAGGAAAATAACAACGTAAGTTTTCAGTACTCATGACTATATCCTCGCCTGCCTGCACCGTGGCAATTTTTTTATCCGGTTCGCTATCCAGTAAAAATTGGGTATATTCATGTTTCGGTTTTTCAAACAACAATGCAGTTTCATTGCTTTCTACAATTTTTCCGTCTTGCATAACACAGACACGATTAGCGAAACGCCTGACTAAATTCAGGTCATGCGTAATAAGCAAAACGGACATTTTTGTTTCTTGTTGTATTTCACTCAATAGATCGAGTATTTGTTGTTGGATAGTGACATCCAGCGCCGTCGTCGGTTCATCTGCAATCAATAACGCCGGATCACAGGCAAGCGCCATCGCAATCATTACGCGTTGACGCTGACCGCCAGAAAGTGCGTGTGGATAGGAATTAACTTTTTGTTCTGGTTGACGAATACCGACACGTATCAGTAATTCGATCACTCTAGATTCGCGTTCACTAGCTGATAAATTCTGATGTAAAATCAGAACCTCTTCAATTTGCTGACCAACTTTAAAAACCGGATTTAATGACGACATCGGTTCCTGAAAAATCATTGCAATACGTTTTCCACGAACTTTTTTAATCGCATCATCGCTAAGTTTCAATAAATTTTCACCTTGAAAATCAATCGTTGCATCTGAATAAATCGTATTCGATTCGTCATGCAGGCGTAATAAAGATAACGCCGTTACCGATTTACCCGACCCCGACTCACCAACAATGGCTAAATTTTCACCCGAATAAATATCAAAACTAATATCATTGATAATATTAACCAGGCCATTTTGCGTATCAAACGACACACTCAGATTTTTAACACTTAACAACGTTTTTTGTTTTTTATTATTCACTATCGATTATTCACTTAGTTCTTACGAGTATCCAACGCTTCACGCAACGCTTCGCCAATAAAAATCAGCAACATTAAGGTA
>CAZCOZ010000137.1:0-2978 GCA_964500555.1 uncultured Thiotrichaceae bacterium
ACTTCGCCATTTAAAATACGTTGCGCTAACCCCTCTATAATTGCTGTTTTACCCACACCAGGCTCACCAATTAAAACCGGATTATTTTTTGTGCGCCTCTGCAAAACCTGCACAGTGCGTCGAATTTCTTCATCACGACCGATAACGGGATCAAGCTTTCCTTGTGCTGCTAACTCACTTAAATCAATAGTATATTTTTCTAAAGCCTGACGATTTTCTTCTGCATTAGCATCATCTACCGTCTCGCCACCGCGTACATTATCAATCGCCTGCTCGATTTTATTTTTATCGCCACCAGTCGATTTTAAAATATCACTCGCTGTTGATTTTGCATCAACAAGCGCAAGCAAAAACAATTCACTTGAGATAAATTGATCGCCACGTTGCTGTGCTAATTTATCGGTTTGATTAAAAACACGTACAAGTTCATTGGATATTTGCACATCACCCTGATGCCCCTGAACCTGAGGTAAGCGCTCCAGCGCTTCATTTAGCTTTGTTTTAAGTGAATTAATATTCACCCCTGTACTAACCAGCACCTGACTAACCGTACTTGTATCTTGTTCTAGCAACGCGACCAACACATGTATTGCTTCTATAAACTGATTATCTCGCCCAATAGCAAGCGACTGAGCATCCGCCAAAGCTGACTGAAATCGTGTTGTTAACTTGTCTGTTCTCATAATTATGTACTCGATATAATTTTTAGCTTATCACCCAGCTTATTGCTGAATCACACTTTAATACTTAACTATATGAGGACTTACCACGCACTTTCAAGCCTTCTTACTTTAAGCTTTTAAAAAGTCGAACACTTTTTTGACATACATCAAAAAAGCCGCTAAAAAGCGGCTTTTTCTTACGAGACTTTATTTAAACACCCGCTTTAATTACTTGCAACGTTCTCATCTTTAGGCATAACAGTGGTTAAACCTAATGATTGCCACATTTGCATACCACCACGATAATAATGTAACTTTTCTGCAGGATAACCTACGCTAAGCAAAGCACTAATTGCACGTGGTGATTGACCACACCATGGCCCATTACACCAAAGCAGTAATTCTTTCGCATCAGAAAAGTCCCATTTCTCCGTTTTTTGATCACCATCTAACAAACCAAAATCTTCCACCATACGCAGAATCGGATTAACTTCATCACGTTCAACCGCGCCAAAATTTTCCAACATCTCAATTAATTCTATAGACTCTTCATCTTTTTCGAACACAGTAAATGGAATATTAACTGAACCTGGGATGGTCCCTTTTTTATACCAGCTTGGTGTACGCGCATCTATCAGGACACCTCTACCACGATACAATGCTGTTTCCATAAACTTAATGACTTCTAACTCAGCCACTGTCTTAACACCCTTGTCTAAATTTAAAGGATTAATACAAAATGGCGGACACGGACGCGATGTTTTTGCAAACGAACCATTAATAATGTGTGATGTATCCTGAATACGTGAAATTTTAACAAGCTCACCATTTTCATGAACAGTGCTGTAACTTTTATCTTTAGTGATTTTTACTTCAACTTCTTTCGCCTGCAAATTAAATGATGCGGCTATTGCAGTGACTATAATTAAATTAATGAATGATTTTTTCATGCTGACTCCCAAAGTATGTAAATACTTTTTCTGATGTTTTCTCTTTCCTGTGTAACGTAATCAGTAGCGTAATCGTTATCTTTTCAAGAGATCTAAAATTTCCTTTCGGACAGCATCAAGTTCAGCTTTTTGGCTTTTTGAATAATGGTAGTGCACTGTTTGTTGGTCGATTGAACTAAGCTTACGATAGAACACAAAAGTACCATAAAAGTTTTGTTCGAGAAGTGAGGTAAATTCATCCTGTGCCAAACCCGGCGGCAAAATATCACCTTCTAAATTCCCTTCCCATGTCCAGTTTGTTTTATTTATACTTTCCTTAAAACCTTTAATATCAAAAACTTTTTGCTCATGAAGCTGCCCACTCTGATCAAGCGTCGAATTCTCAGCTTCTCCTTCTAACATTTTCAAATACGCATCATCGGCAGCCATGACTTGAAATGAATTAAGAAAGGCTGCAACAAATAAGATGGTAGATAAAAAACTAGTTTTCACGGGTCGACCGAATGACACCATTACAACAAAACCTCGAGCTATTAAACTTGAATACTATTAAATTTTGAGCGCATTTAAAAATCAAATATGTGAAGTTAAATTATGTTAATTCAAAGCAAGCACATAAATAAAGAATATTGAGCATCTCTCATGAGAGTTTCTCAGATATATCTTTGTTATAGCACAGGAATTTAGAAACGTAGAGATTCACACTTTTTTGCAGGAAGTATGCGTTATTTGTTTGGGTCTACTAATTAACCTACTAAAAAAGCAGGAGAGCTTTGCATTGTGTAGATTTATTCTAACCAGATCAAACTCGCCATTCGACCTGTAATATTCTGCCGACGATATGAATAGAAGCAGTTATCTGTGTAAGTACAAAAATCGCCACCATCGATATGACTGACACCAATTGATTGCAATTCAATGCGTGCCAGTTGGTAGATATCACATAAATAGTGGTTCTTTTTACTCCTGACAAAAGCGGTTTTGTTATTACTATTTTTTTTTGTAAATGTCTGGAAAACATCATCACCAACTTCAAATGACTTCGGCCCAATTGCAGGGCCAAAATACGCAATAATTTTAGGTGCAGGGACTTCCATACTCTCAACCGTTTTACGTAGAATACCTGCATGCAAACCCCGCCACCCGGCATGCGCAACGGCCACTTCAGTTCCTGACAGATTACAAAAAAAGACAGGTAAACAATCTGCTGTTAGTACTGCGCAAACCACATTTTTTGTTTTTGAATATACTGCATCTGCTTGCGGTAATATTTGCTTTGGTTGTAATTTCTGGTGTAATCCCTGGGTCGCACAAATAACGTTATTGCTATGTATTTGATCCAGCCAGACAGGTGATGACGGCAAAT
>CAZCOZ010000137.1:3078-5633 GCA_964500555.1 uncultured Thiotrichaceae bacterium
GGTAATGGCGCCTGGTAACTAACATTATCGCCACTACCCGGATGAACAAAACTGAGCTGCCATGCGTGTAATGCCTGACGTTTAAAGTGTTGTAAATAATCCAGCAACGCCTGCCGAGCACCCGCGGGTACACGATGACGACCAGCATAAACTCGATCGCCCACAATAGGGTGACGCAAATGACTCATATGAACACGTATCTGATGCGTCCGTCCTGTTTCTAACTGAACCTTTACATGACTATGTTCGCGAAAACGCTCCAGTAGTCGATAATGCGTTATTGCTTCTCGTCCACCCTCTCGCACCGCCATTTTGATCCGGTCATGCGGATGTCGGCCAATCGGTTGATCCACTTTACCGCCACCTGTGAGCAAACCAAAAACAACCGCCTGATATTCTCGAGTTACTTCATGTTGTTGAATTTGATCAACCAGATATTTATGCGCTCTCAGATTTCTCGCCACTACCATCAAACCGGTGGTGTCTTTATCCAGCCGATGCACAATTCCCGCGCGTGGAATCGCCGATAATGAGGCATCAAAATGCAACAATGCATTTAGTACTGTACCTGAATAATGCCCAGCGGCAGGATGCACCACAAAATCCGCTGATTTATTGATAACAATAATGTCGTCATCCTGATGGATAATATCAAGCGGAATATCTTCAGCAGTAAAGTCTTCTTCAGACTCAATGCTTTGCACTGTTAACTGCAATTCTTCATCACCCGCCATTTTCGCTTTCGGTTTTGTCGTTTCGCCATTGACTAATACCTGGCCTTGCTCGATCCAGATCTTTAGACGACTACGCGAATACTCTGGAAAAAGCGCAGCCAGAACCACATCAACGCGCTTACCGGCGTATTCTTCGGTCAAAATTTTAATTATTGGTGCTTCAGACATACTGCTCTCAGAGAACTTAGTTATAATGTCTTATTCTAACTAAATACACTAACCAAATACGCCCCATTACTTTAATTAAATTTACACAACTATAAATAAATGCGAATTTCAATATCTCCATACCAAAATCTTCTTCTTGCTTTCCTTTCTTTAAGCTTATTCGCCTGCGCTGGCCTTGATGTGGAAGAAGCCAAACCCTCGGCTAAAGAGCTTTATGAGGAAGCTCAATCAGCCATAGATGCTGCAGAATTTCAAACGGCAGTCAAAAATCTGGAGTCACTCGAAGCACAATATCCTTTTGATCCTTATGCAAAACAGGCGCAACTGGACATCGCTTACGCCTATTATAAATTTGACGAACTTGATGCTGCTACCAGTGCGGTTGACCGTTTTGCTCGATTGCATCCCCGCGACCCCAACATGGATTATGTTTATTATCTTAAGGGTTTAATCAATTTCAATCGTGGTCAGGGTTTACTGGACGCATGGTTTCCGCGCCACCCATCGAGACATGATCCTGCTGTATTACAACAGGCTTTTAATGATTTTTCATCTTTAGTCAGCCGCTTTCCAGACAGTAAATACGCTGGCGATGCACATAAGCGCATGATTTATCTGCGTGACCAACTAGCTGAAAAAGAAATTCAAATAGCCGAGTTTTATATCAAACGAAAATCATGGATATCTTCGGCCAGACGCGCAGAAACTGTTATTGAAAATTATCCAAATACAGTCTGGACGAAACGCGCACTGGAAATATTATTGTTGTCATACCAGAAGCTTGGGCTGACGAAACTCGCCGATGGCATACAAAAAATTATTGATTACAATGATTTTTCTGGTGTAGCTGCGACAGTTGAACCAACTGAAGAGCTCATTGATCTACCTTCTAACTTGTAGTCATTATTGCGTTGACACACAGAGTTACCCTGGAATCATTTCTTTTACTGTCATCCCCGAATGCTTTTACCGGGGATGACAAATATATTTATTTTCGTCGATAACCCGACGTAATAGGATAGCGTCGATCGCGACCAAATGCCCTACGCGTAATACGAATACCCGGTGCTGACTGACGGCGTTTATGTTCATTTCTCTGCACCATCATAATTACCTGTAACACAGTTTCTCTATCTAAACCTTTCGCCACAATGTCATCAATCGGCATATCCTGCTCGACGGATAGTTCCAATATACGATCAAGTACGTCATAGTCAGGTAAAGAATCCTGATCGCATTGGTCTTCACGTAACTCTGCGGTCGGCGGACGTGTTAATACCCGTTCGGGAATAACTTGCGATACACTATTACGATAACGGCACAATTTATAGACTAAGGTTTTACAAACGTCTTTTATCGGCGCGAAACCACCGCACATATCACCATATAAAGTGGCATAACCAACTGCCATTTCGCTTTTATTTCCTGTGGTTAAAACCATTCGACCTGTTTTATTCGAAATAGCCATTAATAAAACGCCACGGCAGCGTGCCTGAATATTTTCTTCCGTAGTATCAGCAGACGCACCTTTAAATGTTGGCGATAACGTTGTTAAAAAACTATTGAAAACATCTTCAATCACTATCACTTCATAATCGACGTTTAATAATTTTGCTTCCGCTTCAGCATCCTGCAAACTCATATCAGCAGTGT
>CAZCOZ010000138.1:0-5600 GCA_964500555.1 uncultured Thiotrichaceae bacterium
AGCAATGGCATATTCGGCCTTGGTAGTTTGAGTGTGTGGTGGTTGAGTTTGTTTGGTTTATTTGGCTTGCGTCATTGTTGCATTAAAGCCGAATAGAAAATGTTTTGCGCTTACATGGATGTAGTGTCAGAGCGATTGTAAATTACAGAGAAACCCTTGCTCACTCATGGTATGAGCATCCTCTTCCATAGTGTAAAATTCCCCTTAATTATTTCCATGCACATACAGGCAAAACGCCTGTAAAAAATATCCAACCAGGAGTTATTCAGTGGAGACATTTCACGGTACGACCATTCTTACGGTTCGACGTAACGGCAAAGTTGTCGTTGGCGGTGACGGTCAGGTCACGCTTGGCAATACCATGATGAAAGGTAATGCCACCAAAGTGCGTAAAATCTATGGCGACAAAGTCATCGTTGGTTTCGCTGGTGCGACCGCTGATGCGTTTACTTTACTGGAACGTTTTGAAGCAATGCTCGAACGTCACAGCGGGCAGTTAAAACGTGCGGCGGTTGAACTGGCAAAAGAATGGCGAACAGATCGCGTATTGCGCAAGCTTGAAGCAATGCTGATTGTGGCCGACGCAGAAGCATCGTTATTGATTTCTGGCACAGGTGACGTCATTGATGCGTATGATGATTTAATTGCGATTGGTTCGGGCGGGCCTTATGCTCAATCGGCTGCGCGCGCATTGTTTGATAGTACAGATTTATCGGCACGTGATATTGTTGAAAAAAGTCTGGCGATAGCGGGTGATATTTGTATCTACACCAATCAGACACGTACGCTTGAACAATTATGACGAAGAATTATAATTTTATAAAAGGTTTTTGATATATGTCTGAAATGACACCACGTGAGATAGTACAAGAGTTAAATAAACACATTGTCGGTCAGGATGACGCAAAACGCGCCGTTGCGATTGCTCTGCGAAACCGCTGGCGTCGTATGCAAGTTGACGAAGCGTTGCGTGATGAAATTACGCCGAAGAATATTTTAATGATCGGACCAACAGGCGTGGGTAAAACAGAAATTGCACGTCGTTTATCACATTTAGCAAACGCACCTTTCGTTAAAGTAGAAGCGACCAAGTTCACCGAAGTGGGTTATGTAGGGCGTGAAGTTGATTCAATAATACGCGACCTTGTTGACATGTCGATAAAAACGACACGTGAACAGGAAATGGATAAAGTAAAACATTTAGCGGAGGAAGCAGCAGAAGACCGGATTCTCGATGCACTGTTGCCACCGGCTCGAAATGAATTCGGTGAGCCTGAAGCAGATAAAGATAACAGTACGCGTCAGAAATTTAGAGAAAAGCTTCGCAATGGCGAACTTGATGATAAAGAAATCGAGCTTGAAGTGACAGCAACACCCATCGGCGTAGAAATTATGGCGCCGCCGGGCATGGAAGAAATGACCTCGCAATTGCAGGGCATGTTTCAAAACATGGGTAGCGATAAAAAGAAAACCAGTAAGCTGCGTATTGACAAAGCCCGTCAGGTGATTCTTGATGAGGAAGCGGCCAAGTTAATTAAAGACGATGATATAAAAGCGCGAGCAGTTGAAAATGCCGAACAAAATGGCATCGTTTTTATTGATGAAATCGATAAAGTAGCGAAACGAGCTGATAGTGGTAGCGGCGGTGATGTTTCGCGTGAAGGGGTGCAGCGTGATTTATTACCTCTGGTTGAAGGTTGTACCGTCACCACAAAATATGGCATGGTGAAAACCGATCATATTTTATTTATTGCTTCGGGCGCATTTCATTTAGTGAAGCCCAGCGACCTTATTCCAGAGTTGCAGGGGCGCTTGCCGATTCGTGTTGAATTATCCGCATTGAATGTAGAAGATTTTGAACGTATATTGACCGAGCCTGATGCGGCGTTGACGATACAATATAAAGCCTTAATGGCGGCGGAAGGTTTAACTATTGGTTTCACTGAGGATGGCATAAAACAAATTGCACAGTCAGCATTTGATGTGAATGAGTCGACAGAAAATATTGGTGCGCGTCGACTGCATACTATTATGGAACGTTTGCTGGAAGAAATTTCATATTCAGCGCCTGATCGAGCAGGCGAAACCATTTCGATTGATGCGAAGTACGTTAATGATAGCCTGGGTGAGCTGATAATGAATGAAGATTTAAATCGGTATATTTTGTAATGAGCACTTTGCGCGAAACATTATTAGAAATATTAAATAAAAGAATTTAAGTAAAAGAGAAAGTTATGAAACCAACGAATGTAAACCTGCACCAGAAAAGTCGGGTGTTAGAAATTGAATATGAAGACGGTTCTGTTTTTCAACTTCCCTGTGAATACCTACGTGTGTATTCACCCTCTGCAGAAGTAACGGGTCACGGCCCTGGTCAGGAAGTTTTGCAATTGAACAAAGAAGAAGTAACTATTGATTCAATCGAACCACAAGGTAACTACGCATTGAAATTTATTTTTGATGATAAACATGACTCCGGTATATTTACCTGGGAATATTTATATGAGTTAGGCTCAGGCTATGAAGAAAAATGGCAGAATTATCTTGATCGCTTAAAAGAAACGGGTCACGAACGTAGGACTCTGGATCAATAGAAGCAGATTGAAACTTTCGTAGAAGAAATAGTAATGACAAAAAAAGAAACACACTTCGGTTATAAGACGGTTGATGAAGGAAAAAAAGAAAGCTTAGTTGCTGGTGTGTTTGATTCCGTTGCCAGTAAGTATGACATCATGAATGATGTGATGTCTTTTGGTGTGCATCGTATCTGGAAAAAAATCGCGATGCAGCATACCGGTTTAAAGCCGGGTGACAAAGCATTAGATGTCGCGGGTGGTACGGGTGATCTGACCATGCAAATGTCAAAACAGGTCGGCCCCACAGGAAAGATAATTATTTCTGACATTAACGCGGCAATGCTGGAAGAAGGGCGCAAACGGTTATTGGACAAAGGTTATGCCGGGAACATCGATTTTGTTGAAGCCAACGCAGAAGCTTTACCCTTTGACGATAATAGTTTTGATTGCATCACCATTGCTTTCGGTTTGCGTAATGTGACACATCAGGATAAAGCGTTACAATCCATGTTCCGCGTTTTAAAACCGGGCGGACGTTTATTGATTTTAGAATTTTCGAAACCGGTTATGCCGGGACTCGATAAGGTTTATGATTTTTACTCATTTAATATATTGCCAAAAATGGGAAAGTTAATTGCGAATGATGAAGAAAGTTATCGCTACCTCGCAGAATCCATTCGTATGCACCCGGATCAGGAAACGCTAAAACAGTTAATGATTAATGCGGGTTTTGAACGTTGCACCTATCATAATATGACGGGTGGCATTGTTGCCTTGCATAAAGGATTCAAATTATAAAGATGCATGCAGCCACATCATTATGCTCTTAATTGAAACAGCCATAAATCGTTATCTGGTATTGGATCCAGAAATGCTCACAAAATTGGCCAGGTTTAGTGGCAAGGTAATAAAAGTAGAGCTAAGTGGTATCGATAAACATTTTTATATGCTTCCTGGTGATCGAGGTATAGAGATACAAATAAACTCGAATGCTAATGTCGACACAACATTGCGCGGCACACCAATCGCTTTATTTAAAATGAGTGTTACGTCGAACGTGGCAAAGGTGTTACTTAAAGGTGAAGTTGAGATCACCGGTGATACGCGATTAGGCCATCAATTTAAACAGGCTTTCTCAGAAATGGATATAGATTGGTCTGAACCATTAGCCGAACTTGTTGGTGACGGGTTGGCCTATCAGCTTCAGCAGGCCAGTAAAAAATTTGTTACATGGGGAAAGCAATCGTTAGAGTCAGTCTCATTGAGTGCAAGTGAATACTTGCAGGAAGAAAGTCGTGACGTAGTAACAGAAACAGAGCTGGAAATTTTCAATCAGAACGTTGATAAAATTAGAAATGATGTTGATCGTCTTGAAGCAAAGATAAAAAAGTTATCCCATTAATTTATTAGACAAGATTATTAAACAAGCCATTAAACAAATCATTAAATAAGCATGCGAATATTAAGCCCCGGTCAATTTATAAGAATGTTACGCATTAACTGGGTGTTAATGAAGCATGGACTTGATGATATTATTTTTACGACACACCTGCTTCGACCATTTCGGTTTCTTATCTACATCTTTCCCTGGAACTGGTTTCGTCGTAAGCGTAAACCGCGTGCCGTACGGATGCGCGAAGCATTAGAAGATCTGGGGCCTATTTTTATAAAATTTGGTCAAATGTTATCAACGCGGCGAGATTTACTGGCAGACGATATTGCCGATGAGCTGCAACGCCTACAAGACGATGTACCACCTTTCCCAGAAAGAGAAGCAAAGCAAATCATTGAAAAAGCTTACGGTGATTCTGTCGAAAATTTATTTGAATCATTTGAACAACAACCACTGGCATCTGCGTCAGTTGCACAGGTTCATGGTGCTGTTTTAAAAACGGGCGAAGATGTTGTTATTAAAGTGCTGCGTCCAGATATATTGCCGGTTATTAAACGTGATATTTCTCTGCTGTATATCATTGCCGAGTTAGCCGCAAAATATTCTTCGCAACTAAGACGTCTACGTCCTGTTGAAGTCGTTGAAGAATATGAAAAAACCATTCTTGATGAATTAGATTTAATGCGCGAAGCGGCGAATGCTAGTCAGTTGCGCAGAAATTTTGAGGGTTCAGCGGATTTATATGTACCTGAAATACATTGGGACTTTGTGCGTAAAAATGTACTGGTTATGGAACGAATATACGGTACACCAATAAGAGACACGCAAAGCCTGATTGATCAGGGTACGGATATGGAACGTCTGGCGGCAATGGGTGTGGAAATATTTTTCACTCAAGTTTTCAGTCATAACTTTTTTCACGCGGATATGCATCCGGGAAATATTTTTGTCGAGACAGATAATCCGAAACGACCAAAATATATTGCAGTCGATTTTGGCATTATGGGAACACTTAGCCAAACCGATAAAAGATATTTAGCAGAAAACTTTCTGGCCTTTTTTCAACGCGACTACAACAAGGTTGCCAAATTACATGTTGAGTCTGGTTGGGTGCCATCGCATACTCGTGTTGATGAATTCGAAGCGGCTATTCGCAGTGTCTGCGAACCTATCTTTGAGAAACCATTAAAAGAAATTTCATTTGGTCAATTATTATTGCGCCTGTTTCAAACTGCGCGACGTTTTAATATGGAAGTGCAGCCGCAGTTAGTTCTTCTGCAAAAAACCTTATTAAATATTGAAGGCCTGGGCCGACAGCTGTATCCTGATTTAGACTTATGGAAAACCGCCAAGCCATTTTTAGAAAACTGGATGGAAGAGCAAATTGGTCCACGGGCGATGCTCCGTAACATGAAAGATGACATACCCTACTTAATTGAAAAATTACCAGAGATGCCGAGCTTACTTTATAAAAGTATGAAGGCAGTGGCTGAAGGTGACTATCATTTAAAACAAATAAAGGAAATTGAAAATATACGCGAAGAGCTAAAGAGGAACAACCAAAAAACTTTAGCGGTTATCAGTGGTACGGGTTTTATTATTTCGGCTTCAATTGTATATGTGCTGGCAGG
>CAZCOZ010000139.1:0-5550 GCA_964500555.1 uncultured Thiotrichaceae bacterium
CTGCTTATGCTGGCCGCTATGTAGCAAAGAATATTGTTGCTGCCGGTCTTGCCGATCGTTGTGAAATACAAATTTCTTATGCCATCGGCGTAGCTGATCCAACGTCTATTTCAATACAAACATTTGGCACGGGTAAAATTTCAGATGACAAAATCGTTGAACTAGTACGCCAGCACTTCAACTTGAAACCTCGCGGTATTGTCGACATGTTAGATTTATTGCGCCCGATTTATAAGAAAACAGCCGCCTATGGCCATTTTGGTCGTGACGAGCCTGAATTTACCTGGGAAAAAACCGACAAAGCGGATGCATTAAAGGCTGCAGCTGGGCTATAATCACATCACTCTTTCTGAGGAGCGCTGCATCAAACATTGATATTGGATACCAATATCAATTTGTCAGGCTCAGAAGCAAAACGTTAGCTTATTCTTTAGCTGCGTTTTTTAAACAACGGCGCTCATTTCTTATTTTAATTTTATATTAATGGTTAGGAGATGAGCATGAATGCCACCGCTGATAAACAAAATACCGAGAAGAACACTTCACAAGATTACAAAGTTGCCGATATCTCACTTGCTGAATGGGGCCACAAAGAAATTCGTATCGCTGAAACCGAAATGCCGGGCCTTATGGCTTTACGTGAAGAGTATGGTACGGAACAACCTTTAGCAGGCTGCCGCATCATGGGCAGCATTCACATGACCATTCAAACCGCAGTGTTAATTGAAACATTAATAGCACTCGGCGCTGAAGTTCGTTGGGTTTCATGTAATATTTTTTCGACTCAAGACCATGCTGCTGCTGCCATTGCTGATCAGGGTATTCCTGTTTTTGCATGGAAAGGTGAAACCATCGAAGAGTACTGGTGGTGTACCGAACAAGCACTTATTTGGCCTGATGGTAAATTACCCAACATGATTCTGGACGATGGTGGTGACGCAACTTTGTTAGTTCACAAGGGCGCAGAATTTGAGAAAGCGGGTGCAATTCCAGCGACCAAAGAGGATGACAACGAGGAATACAAAGCCATTCTTGACGTTTTACGTCGCACCATCAGCGACGGTTCTAGCACATGGCAGGACATCGCTGCTAGCGTAAAAGGTGTTACTGAAGAAACCACCACGGGTGTACATCGTCTTTACGAAATGCAGGAAAAAGGTGAGTTATTATTCCCTGCAATGAACGTAAATGATTCGGCAACAAAATCTAAATTCGATAATCTTTATGGCTGTCGTGAATCACTAATCGATAGTATCAAACGTGCAACCGATGTAATGATCGCAGGTAAAATCTGTGTTGTTTTAGGTTATGGTGATGTAGGTAAAGGCTGCGCACAGGCTTTCCGCGGCATGGGCGCAACAGTGTGGGTAACAGAAATTGATCCTATCTGTGCATTACAGGCAGCAATGGAAGGTTACCGCGTGGTTAATCTAGATGACGTTGCCGCACAGGGTGATATCTTTGTTACCACCACAGGCAACGTAAATGTAATCGATCATGACCATATGGCTGCAATGAAAAATGAAGCCATTGTTTGTAACATCGGTCATTTCGATTCTGAAATAAATATTGCGTCATTAGAAAAATACGAATGGGTTGAAATCAAACCACAAGTCGATCACGTTATTTTTCCTGATGGCAAACGTATTATTATTCTTGCTCAAGGCCGTCTGGTTAATTTAGGTTGCGCAACAGGCCATCCAAGTTTTGTAATGTCAGCTTCATTTACTAATCAGGTTATGGCGCAAATTGAATTTTATAAAAACAGTGCCAACTACAAAAATCAGGTATATATACTGCCTAAAATATTAGATGAAAAAGTAGCGCGTTTACACTTGAAGAAAGTTGGTGTCAATTTAACACCCTTATCACAAGTACAGGCTGATTATATTAACGTCCCTGTTGACGGACCTTATAAACCTAAACATTATCGTTATTAATTTACACTTGCTTATAAAATACGCTTGTAAAATATGCCTGCAAAATAAAGTCAAACACACATATTAGCTGTAAGCATTTAATAATGAGAAAAAGAATGAACACCCGTAATGGTTTAACAATAGTAAACGCTACCTTCAGTTGTGAATTTTTCCCACCACGCACGGATGCTGGCCTGGATAAACTACAGCTAACGCAAACAACGTTACACGATGCAATCAAACCATCGTATTACTCTGTCACTTTTGGCGCGGGCGGAACAACTCGCGACCGCACTTTAGAAACAGTAAAAACACTCATCGATAACAACGTAAACATTGCGCCGCATATTTCATGCATAGGATCAAGCCAGCAACAAATTAGTGAGCTACTTGATGAGTATAAAAATTTAGGCGTAACACGACTCGTTGCTCTACGCGGTGACATACCGCATACAGGCGAGCCAACAAAAGAGTTACTGCATGCCAATCAGTTAATCTCTTTTATTCGGGAAAAGACTGGAAGTCACTTCACAATTGAAGTTGCCGCTTACCCTGAATACCACCCTGAATCCGCATCACCCCAAACGGATTTTGAACATTTTAAAAACAAAGTGAGCGCAGGTGCAGATGGTGCGATCACTCAATATTTTTATAATGTTGATGCGTATTATCGCTTTATGGATAACTGCGAAAGCGCTGGCATTTCTATTCCCGTCACACCGGGAATTATGCCAATAACAAACTATGAAAGTTTAACTCGATTCTCCGATACCTGTGGTGCAGAAATACCTCGCTGGATAAGAAAACAATTAGAAACCTACGCCGACGACAAAGAAAGTTTGCAAGCCTTTGGCGTTGATGTTGTCAGTAAACTAAGCACACAACTGTTAGAACAAGGTGCGCCAGGACTACATTTCTACACATTAAATCAGACGGACAGCATCATTGCTATCTGGAAAAATATATCCGCTTGATTGGACATCGTAGCTGTGCGCATAACTCGCCTTTATCACCCCAATAATTTAGAGTGCGGCAGTACCATACAGCTCAACGCTGACACATCAAGTCATCTTATTCGCGTACTACGCACCAAACAAAACCATCCCGTCACTTTATTCAATGGCGATGGCTATGACTATCAGTGTAAAACAATCGATACTGACCCCAGAAAAACGTCGGTGCTGATCGAAACAAAAAATAGAGTGGATAATGAATCTAACTTATCTATCACTCTACTACAGGGTTTATCACGTCAGGACAGAATGGATACAACCATTCAAAAATGTGTTGAGCTTGGTGTCAACAAAATCATTCCTGTGATATGCCAGCGATCAAATGTAAGAATGGATAATGATAAACAATTAAAAAAACATCAACACTGGAACAAAGTTGCTATTAGCGCATGTGAACAATCAGGTCGCTGTTCGATCCCAGAAATAACTAATATCATGCCACTAAACAAAATAACTAACATTCTACAGACTGGTGCACTTAAAATATTATTAAGCCCAAACTCCAGTATGTCTTTAAAAGATACCGAACAAAATAATCAAGTTATTGAAATTTTTATTGGGCCAGAAGGTGGGTTTAACAGCGACGAAGTACAACACTTGAAAAAAATAAATTTTAATGAAATTATGTTTGGCCCTAGAATTTTAAGAACCGAGACGGCTGGACCAGCCGTGTTAAGTGCGCTACAAATGTTGTGGGGTGACTTTTAAAACTCTAACCTAAACGACTACATCTACGCCGCTACGTCTGCAACCATTTCCACCATCACATCAACATCTAAAATACTAACGCTGGCACCGTTGATTCGAATTTTTTGCGCCACCATAGGATGGTAGTAGTCATCGTATCCTTCATCACTTTTCATTTGATCGCGGCTAAAATGGCTTACATGCGGTACGCCTGACATCACTAATCCCAGGTAAGGATAGTCCTCCGCCTTATCACCGGCACCAACAGCATACAAAATAACAGCCTGTGTATTTAGATTAACTTTCGACTGCCCTTCACCACCAGCAGCTTCAAAAGACAACAATGGCACACATGCACCACGCCAACTCATATTACCAAGAAGCCAGTTAGCTGATGCATTATTGTTAGACTCGATATCCTTAACTGACACAATCTCTGCAACTAATTCATTTGGCACAATAACATTTTCTTTACGAAGCGTAAGAATAACGCACTTAATTAGTTCTTTATCATTAATCATATCTAATCTCTATGTTCTAGTTATTACGCTAGCCGTTTCTGATGAATTGTATATTTAGAACGATGTTTCTAAAATTTCATTTATATTACTTATTAATTCTTCTTCCTGGAATGGTTTACCCAAATATTGATTCACCCCAATTTCCATCGCCTTCTCTTTGTGTTTCGCACCCGTTCTGGAAGTGATCATAATAATAGGTAAATCTTTTAAACGCTCATCATTACGCACAAAACTCGCCACTTCAAAACCGTCCATACGTGGCATTTCAATATCTAATAACATTAAATCAGGCATGCGCTCCTGTAACTGATTGGTTGCATCCACACCATCTTTGGCCAAGATAACTTCAATATCATAGCGCTGTAAAATACGTTCTGTAACTTTACGAATAGTAATCGAGTCATCAACAACCATAATCGTTTTCTTATCACTAACAACAACTTTTTCAGCTTCCTGCTCAATTGCCCTTTGTACCTTAAACAAGCTCTCAGCAACAACCAATGCAGACATTTCAAGAATAAGTACAACACGACCATCAGCTAAAATAGTTGCCCCTGCAATACCTCGCACAGCGCCAATTTGCATACCAACAGGCTTCACTACAATTTCACGTCGCCCGATAAGATCATCAACATGCAAAGCAAAATGCTGTTCGCCAACATGCACTAAGAGCACTGGGAATAATTGAAGTTGTTTCGAATAATCATTTTGATTACCCGTCAACATGCCACCAAGATTTTTTAATTCATACTCAATATCATTGAATTCATAATAACTATTATCACTATCGTAAAATTGCTGCAATTCATAACCTGTAATACGTACTACACCTTCAATACTTGCCAGTGGAATTGCAAATACATCATCGGAAGCTTTAACCAATAAGGCCTGATTAATCGCCAAAGTCAGTGGTAAACGTATATGAAATCTTGTTCCCTTACCCTCTCGAGTATCAATATCCATTACGCCGCCAAGTTGTTTTATTTCGCTATCAACAACGTCCATGCCGACACCACGACCAGAAACCTGCGTTACTTCATCAGCAGTACTAAACCCTGATTGCAAAATAAACTGGAGTACGTCGTGCACTGAAACCTCAGCATCTGCATCAAGCAGCCCTTGCTCAATCGCTTTTTGCTTAATTTTCTCAGCGTCAATACCTGAGCCATCATCTTCCACATTGATAACAACGTCTGTACCCTGACGGGTTACTTCTATGGTAATCCTACCAACTTCATTCTTACCTAACGAACGACGAATATCCGGCTGCTCAATACCATGAGCTATCGCATTACGTAGCATATGTTCTAATGGTGCAATAATTCGATCAAGTACTGTACGATCTACTTCGCTGGATTCACCAACAATTTCAAGTTCCACCTCTTTCCCCAACTCTTTTGAAACCTGGCG
>CAZCOZ010000140.1:0-3027 GCA_964500555.1 uncultured Thiotrichaceae bacterium
TGGATGAAATAAAACAACGCATAGCTGATGGTAATAAACAGATTGAAGAAATTGTGCAACGTTTTATTGTTGCACCATCCTGATTGCCTGCGGGTATGTGGTGTCTCTTACTTATCATGCTCAAGCTCATAAAATTCATAGCTTCTAAATCGGTCAAGCTTGTCTTTATTCTGGTTTTAAGTGCATGCAGTAATCCGAAAATACAGACACAATCCAATCTCAATAATAACCATACCAGACTAACATCTGAGTCGGTAATAATATCAGACGGTTATGTGTTACCCGTGAAGATATGGCCTGCTGCAGGTGAGCCATCCGCTGTAGTTCTCGCGATGCATGGTTTTAATGATTACAGTAATGCCTTTGATGCAACCGCGCTCAACTTTGCTTACAATCAAATAACAACATACGCTTTTGATCAGCGCGGTTTTGGTTCAACTGAGCAGCAAGGTGTCTGGGCAGGGGCTGCTACCATGCAATCCGATCTCATTACAACGGTCAACCTTCTGTGTGAAAAATATGCTGGCCTGCCATTGTTTGTGTTGGGCGAGAGTATGGGCGGCGCCGTTATTCTTAGTGCTGAGCAACAGTTAACGTCTACCTGCATACAGGGTGTGATCCTGATGGCGCCAGCCGTCTGGGGTTGGCAAACTATGCCATGGTGGCAAACAGTACCGCTAAGACTACTAGCGCATGTTATGCCGGGAGCTACGTTAACGGGTGACGGTCTAGGTATTAGGCCGTCAGATAATCTGGAAATGTTGCGTGCGTTAGGTCGTGATCCGTTAATCATTAAAGCGACGCGTATCGATGCGATGTATGGACTAACCAATCTTATGGAAGCCGCTATGGTAGGTAGTGAAACATTGAAAACATCGGCATTAATTTTGTACGGCGCGCGTGATGAAATCATCCCAACGGATGCATTTTGTGAAATGCTTAATAAACTGCCAGATAGTGAAGCAGCGGAATGGCGGTTAATGTTTTACCCGAACGGTTATCATATGCTGTCACGTGACCTGCAAGGTGAGGTGGTGATTCTTGATATGGTGGCGTGGATGCGTGATCAAACTGTATTATTACCTTCGGGCATGGAAGTTGTTCAGAATGAATCTAGCGTAACGTTGCCGGATGTCTGTGTTGAAAGAAGTGATGAATGGGATATTGATTAAGTGTTTTGTAATTAGCATTTAATCGTAAAAACTGTGCTCGTTCTATAGTTGTACTATTTGTTTTCTACATAGATGAAAGTTCAAAAGCCTGATACACTAATTATTCATTTACGAAGAAGTTTATTATGACTCTATCTAATTCATCTGTACGTTGCCTGCTATTCATGATGGCAGTGTTTGTCAGTCCGTTTTCAATTGCACAAGACATAAAAATTGTTGATGTCGCGAAAGGCATTTATATGCTCACAGGCAAGGGTGGGAATATTGGCCTCTCTACCGGTAAAAGTGGTGTGCTGCTAATTGATGATCAATATGCACCGGCATCGAAGAATTTACTGGCGACTATCGCAAAAAAGACCAAAGGTCCTGTGCGATTTGTTATTAATACACATTGGCATGGTGACCATACGGGTGGTAATGAAGCTATGGGCAAGGCGGGCGCTGTGATTGTTGCACATGAAAATGTGCGCAAGGCCATGAGTAAGAAGCAGTTCATCAAAGTTTTCAATATGAAATCACCGCCTGCTCCTGAAATTGCGTTACCAGTGATTACGTTTACAGAGAGCATGACCTTTCACTGGAATGATGACGTGATTGATGTGATGCATGTAAATTATGCGCATACTGATGGTGATTCAGTTATTCATTTTAAACAGGCAAATGTCATTCATGCTGGCGATACTTTTTTTAATAAGATGTATCCGTTTATTGACATTACGACCGGCGGTTCGGTTGCAGGTGTGATTGCAGCAGCGGATAAGTTGCTGGTTTTAGCTAACGATAAAACGAAAATTATTCCGGGGCATGGAGTGCTGGCAGATAAGAAGGATCTACAGGCGTACCGTGATATGTTAACCACGATACAAAAACGTATCGGTGATTTAAAATACACAGGTAAAACGCGTGATGAAGTGGTTGCGACTAAACCAACAGCTGATTTTGATCCGGTTTGGGGTAAAGGTTTTTTGAAACCCGATGTATGGGTGGGGATTATCTACGATTCTTTGTAGTCGCTACGGATGAGATTATTGTAAAGAGTCTGTCGTTTTCGAATAATGCATTTTATTTACGTTGTGTGGGATCTTAAACTTAAGTGATTAAACTCGCCCAATAATTTTTTCGCATTCCTTCTGATAGGCTTTCTGCCCAAAAAAGAACTGCCAGCGTGAACCGCCACATTGTCGCCATAAAACGGCTGAACGTATTCCTGCAAGCAGTAATGCTCTAACTTTGCTGGCATTGTTTTCATTGCTTAAATAAGGCTGTTCACCACTCACGATAATTTTAGGCCCTAGCGTGCTGATGGTTTCTTTGTATAGATGGCCTAATTTTGCGTAGGTGTTATCGTGACCGAGGGGGAAGAAGTCAAATTTTGATTCTATTTCGTTAAGTCGGTCGCTAATTTCGTCGAGCATATTTGGCCGTTTTGCTAGCGTTTTCTCTAGCATGATTAATGAGATTATGTATTTTGTTATTTCAATATCGCGATTCTCTTTATTAGAACCTGATAGAGAAATGCTAGTGAGATTTTTCTGTAATACTTTTGTACCATTAATTATATTGGCACGATCACCGTAAACTTCTTCTACTGTGTCGGCGTCGAATCTAAATAAGGTTTCGATACAGGCTTCTATTTGTGCATTATTTCCGCTGCCCTGGTTGGCGATTTGTTTGACCAGGCTAGCAGCCTGATAAATACCAGCAAGTGCTAAAGTTTGATCGTATTTGCTATGTGACATTGTACATTTTCTCGATTACGCCACCACCAAGGCAAACTTCGTTTTGATAAAATACGATAGATTGACCGGGTGTGATGGCACGTTGTGACTGCTCGAAATTAACTTTGTATTTTTCA
>CAZCOZ010000140.1:3127-5500 GCA_964500555.1 uncultured Thiotrichaceae bacterium
TTGACGATAACGTATTTTTGCTGTCATTGTTGTTTCGTCTGGTGCGGTATTTTTAATCCAGTTAATCTCACTGGTTTCTAACATATTATGAAACATGGAGGGGTGGTTGTGACCTTGAGCAACGTTCAGAATGTTGCTTACTAAATCTTTGCCAACAACGTACCACGGCTCCTCGTCGCTTTCTTTTAACCCCCCGATGCCTAACCCTTTTCTCTGGCCTAAGGTGTAATACATTAAGCCATTATGTTGGCCAATTGTCGTTCCTTCCGTCGTTTGAATGTCACCCGGTTTGGCGGGTAAGTATTTTTCCAGGAAGGTGCTGAAACGACGTTCACCAATAAAACAAATGCCGGTACTGTCTTTTTTATCGTGAGTGACTAAATTGTTTTTATCTGCTAATTCACGTATATAAGGTTTATCAAACTCGCCAATGGGGAACAGGGTGTGTGATAACTGCTGTTGATTTAGTGCATGTAGAAAATAGCTTTGATCTTTGTTTGAATCTAGACCGCGTAGTAACTGGGTTTTGTTGTCGTTATTACCAATGCGTGCATAATGACCTGTGGCAATTTTTTCTGCGCCGAGTGATTTTGCGTGATCTAAAAATGCGCGAAATTTAATTTCTTTATTGCATAAAATATCGGGGTTGGGGGTGCGGCCGGCACTATATTCATCGAGAAAGTGTTTGAAGACTCTGTCCCAATATTCGGTAGAAAAATTTATGCTGTGTAGTTTAATATTAAGGATATCACAAACAGCCTGAGCATCTTTTAAATCGACAGCAGCAGCGCAATATTCTTCGTCATCGTCTTCCTCCCAGTTTTTCATAAACAGGCCTTCAACATCGTAGCCTTGCTGCAGAAGTAATACTGCGGCAACGGAAGAATCTACACCGCCTGACATACCAACAATTATTTTCTTTTTATTTTTCATGAAACGAAACTTAAAGGATTTAAGAAGGGACGTGAGTGAGCAGGTCGAGCGGATAACGTTTATTGGCGAGATAGTCATCGATACAATTAATGATCATTGGGCTGCGTAATTTACTTTTGTCCTGGACAAGCTCATCACGTGTTTTCCATATCGCCTGTATTATGCCGTCATCAAGTTCCTGTGTGTCATCAAAGTCGCAACAGGTACCGCAAAAAGCCACGCGCAAAAATGTTCGGTTATGATGTATTGATGTACCAGGCTGCTTCCACTGATAAATGCCCGTAATGTATTCGGGGGTGAACAACCAGGCAGTTTCTTCGCGGGTTTCTCTGATAACAGCATCGGCTAAGGTTTCATCTGGCTCGAGATGGCCTGCAGGCTGGTTGAGTCGTTTTTCACCGCGAATCATTTCCTCAACCATTAGGAATTTATTATCTCGCTCAATAATGGCGGCAACAGTTGCGTGTGGTTTCCAGGTCATCGATATGCTTTAGTGATTAAATACTAGTGATTGAAAGACTGGCGTTGAACTAGCGTCTGTCTATGCGTTTTACTGAGCGACGATTGAGTACCATGTATCGCCAGACATTGTTGATAATGAAGTAACCGAGCAAGCTGCTAATGCTTGCTAGCGCGAAGCAACCTGTTAAAAACGGCTTCCAGCTGCTGGCTAATTCATTTTGTAACCAGTGGAGAGTCGGTTCAAAACTGAAGTCCATCGGAGGTTCGCCGATTATCCAGGTGCCGACAATATAGGCAAAATAAAACATAGGGGCGATGGTTACAGGGTTTGTGATCCAGACGATAGCAACTGATAGCGGCAAGTTAACGCCAATTAGGATGGCTATTCCAGCAGATACCACCATTTGAAAGGGTACCGGCATCCACGCAACAAATAAACCCAGAGCAAAGGCGCCTGCAACGGAGCGTCGGTTTAAATGCCATAAATTAGGCTCAAGTAACCAGGCACCAAAGACCTGACGAAGCGTTTTATTTTCTTTTATAGTCCTGTGGTGGGGTAAAAAACGTTGGAAAAACTTACGTGGCATAAAGTTAAGTTAGTTGTGTCATTGTCAAATGGGCATTCCAGGAATGCGCTGTTTTGTAGCAGTTACGTCTGTCGTACAGATGAACAGCACTCTATTATAACCTTTCTACAGACATATTTAATGTCTGGGCCTGGAAAAAGAACAAAATTTTGGGGTGCTGGTTTCGCGTTACTGATATATTATTATAGTCGCTATTTACAAAGGATTATTCGTGATAGATTCTACAATTTATTATCTACGATCTATTAGGGATACAGAACGGTTCGTGTTTAAAGCGTAAAATAGCTTCAATTATCTATTTCAAATTACTGGTAAAGGATTACTTGTATGAATACTCATTTCAGCATTAAAGCAGGGATGTTTATCTACGGACTGGCTTTGTTGCTGGGTG
>CAZCOZ010000141.1:0-2544 GCA_964500555.1 uncultured Thiotrichaceae bacterium
CCCATTTCGGTTAGCAGGTGTACCACCGAAAGTGCACGTGTTGTAGAGAGCTCCCAATTGCTGGGGAAGCGCGAGCTTTTAATGGGTACGTTGTCACTATGTCCTTCGATCTGGAAACGTCTATCGGAAAATTGTTTCAGTACATCACCGATTTGCGCCAGTGCATCCTGACCCTCTGCGTTTAAGTTTGCGCTACCCGTTTTGAACAGGACATTATTGGGCAGGTTGATCACGATGCGACCGGCATCGATGTTGACAGTCAATTTACCACCGTCGATCATGGATTTCAGACGATTGACGAACTGGGCATATATTTCATTTCGACGTTTGGTTTCAGCTTCAATCTTGCTCAGCGTGGCGATTTCAGCTTGTGATGCTGTCAGCTTTGCCTGCGTGCTGCCAAGGGATTTGCGCATTCTATCGTTTTCACTTTGTGATGTTGATAGTTCACCCTGAGTGTTTCCCAGAGATGCGCGCATTTTTTCCATTTCTGCCATTGCTTCGTCGTATTTACCCGTCGACACACAGGCTGATAACAAGACAGCAGACAAAGAGATGAGGATATATTTGAAAAATTTCATAATGACTCCATGATGATAATTTGTTTTTACGCAGGAATGGATACCTATAAGCGTAATAAGTTCAATAAACTAAAAATTGGTATCAGAGTAATAATAAAGTAGTCATCTTTATTATTATCAATATAAGCTAAAACCCACCACCCGTTCTAAACCCACCGCCACCGCGTGAGCCTCCACCACTTCCGGGGAATTTAAAACCGCCGCCTCGGGTACTGGGAAAGTGCCAGCTTGGGGCTCTGCTTCGGCGAGGTCGTCTTGATCCTGGGCGGTTTGTGCCACGGTGTCTTGAACCTGCGTTACTGAGAATGCCACCAAAAATGTCACTGATGCTACCGATGCCGCCACTGCCGAAATCGGGGAGTGAGCCGATATCACGATAACGTTGATTTCGTTGAATGGTTTGCCAGAGGTCGCCGCTGGAGATTACGCCCTGTAAAAATTGGCCGAGCATTCCGGCGATTAAGGACTGGTTGCCGAAGCCTGAGCGGATGTCGTCAAACCGTGAGTTTTTGAAATTACGCCTTACTGACTGCAGATCTTTTAGCTGGTTTATTTTATTGCCGTGTAACAGACGAACGTTTTTTAAACCGATGTTTAGTTCATCCAGCTTATCATCGACACGTCGCAGTTCTATTACGAGTTTATCGTCGGTTGGTGAATTTGTTGCCAGTACGTAACGATGGATGCTGAGTAAATCCTGATGATCTAATGCCTGTGTGAGTCGCTGGATGCTACGCTGGATGTAGCTATCCTCACCAGCTAAAAACTTAGCACGTTCTTGTAAACTGGTGTTCAGGGTGTTTTCTAAATCTTCAATTGAATCATCGTGACTGTCTAACGTTTCGCGCAGCTTGTCGACTTCTGTTTCCAGTGATTGCACGCCTGCCAGTTTTAATGCATCCAGTTCCAGTTGTTGCAATGCCATAAAGGCTTCATCTGCAACAGCCGTTACACTGTTAGCATGTTCATCTAATCGTTTGGGGATTTCGGTTAAATTCCAGTAGTTAACTCTGGCTGATTCATATTTGATAACGCGCGCAACCCAGCTATCCATAAATCGTGAAAATAATCCGCCATCGTATTCGGTTGTGCCATAGCCCCGATTCCACAAATAGATAAACAGCAGATCGTCCTGATAGGGCTTGGCTTTTTCGGCCATGTTTTCCTGCGCCTGATCGGCCTTCGTATTGGCTTCTTCTGCGACTGACTCGGCGGCGCGTGCTTTTTCTAATTGCGCCAGATAGGTTTTATCGTCTTTGAGTTGCGCCTGTACCTGCGTTTCCTCGTCTGCAATTTTTTGTGAGGCAGTGTTTACTTCAGCCAGTAATGTTTCGCGTTGTTGCTCCGCAGCTGAGATTTGGTCGTTAATTATTTCGATTTTATTGTTTATTTCTTGCAATGCAGAATCACGTTGCGCCAATATTTCAGCGACCTGTTGATCGGCAGCGGTGATATCATTCTGTAATTCACCGCGTTCAATTTCTGCTAAACGTACAGCCGCAATGTCATTTATTATTTTGACGCGATGGCGTTGTTTTTCGGCTAATGAATTGCTCAACTGCGATATTTGATCGTCGAGTCGAACCACTTCATTGCGAATGGTTTGCAAGCTTTGGTCTATATCCTGAAGTGCTGAAGTTCCTGTCCACATAATCTTATCTTCTGACTACCATTCGGTAATCGTTGCACCTGTTGTTGAGATAGAGAATTTCGGCGTGAGTGTACCTATGATTTTTTTACCGACTCTATTATCCTGAATAATGCCATCATCACGTTTATCATCGGCGACACGCTGGAAGGTTTGCTGGTTAACCCGCAAACCCCACATTTTTACTTTTTTGCGTTTGTTCGATTCTTCACTTAATACATCTAATGCAATGACATTATTTTTAGCATCAATCGCTTCTACAACAAGATAGTAATTTTTTCTTGATTGATTAACATCTGGGATTCGCCAGACACC
>CAZCOZ010000141.1:2644-5411 GCA_964500555.1 uncultured Thiotrichaceae bacterium
TGCTGCTGTTGTTCTGGCAAAACATCAGTGACAACATAAGCACCACCAAATAATGAAGCAATGACCGCGACGATACCGATTGGTTTTTTCCAGCGACCGCGAGAAACCCAAAGTTGCGCTAGCTTTGTTTTCCAGCTCGGCTCGACAGGCTGATATTGAAACCTTTCCTGCTCAAGGGCCTCGATGCCTTCCTTTAGAACGTGATCGGGTACTTCGATGCCTTGCGCCTGATACATTTCGCGCAGGCGAGCAAGCAGGCGCTCACGCCGACCTTCATTATCCAGTTCGCGCGTGGCGATGCCGCGTTCGTGACGTAGTGTATCGACTACATCCATGGCGACCATCAGGTCTTCTAATGGTGCCTGTTTTTGTAATGCTTCAGTCATTAATCGTCCAGTAATTTAAGCCAGGCGGTTTGCGCTTTAACTTTCATGCTTTAACTCTTTTATACTTTAAATACCGTTAAATGAATTGAAATCAAAACTCATGCGGAAGCGACAACGAACCACCACGTTGAATAATTTTAGCCATGCGTTGTTTACCATCTTCCACGGAATCTCGAATCTCTTCGGCATTTTTAGTCGAGAGGATACGCATTTCATCAATAATTTCGCGTGAGCGTTCCTGAAAATTAACCACGGAATCGACCAGTTTTTTAACCGCGTCGGCGCGGATGGTGGGGCCGTATCCAGCTTTGACTGCAGCTTCCTGAACCTTACCGCCAATGTCAGCTAAATCTTCCAGACTTCTCGAAACACCTTCTTTCATTGCTTCTAATGTTTTGGTGCTTTCATGCAAACCGAACAACCCAGTAAAGGATGCCGTTAACGCTGTTAGTACCGATTCATTAGTACCGAAAAAAGTAATCGCCTGCTTGTAGACACGTTCTTTTGCACTGTTGGTTTGCATCAGGCGCGCCATAATTACTTCAGAGGTATTGTAGCTAACGGTAAGGTTATCGGAAATATCTTTTGCTACCTGATAACGATCCTCTGCATATTGCAGACTGCGCATGCGTTCGTCACGAGCAAGTTCGAGTTTGGCACGTGCGGCCATGTCCTCACCTTCAAATGCCGCCACCGTATCATTTGCCTGCTGCAAAGCACCTTTATTGGTATTCCAAATTGCTTCTGCCTGTTTTAAAACATCCAGCGCATAAATTTCGGACTGTTTAATTGCACCACGGAAATCTTGATAGGCTTCAAGAATAACACCTTCTCTTTCGATTTGATCTCGTGAGTCATGTGCAACTTCAAGGTAGATTTGTTTGATGTCGTCAAAGCGAGAAGCAATATCACCGCGGGTAACTTTCATCCAGATATTATTAACCCGTTCGAAAGTATCAACCTTGCCATCATCCAGTTGATCAACCATGCGTTTGGCATCATCACGTATCGAATTAAACGCTTCGGTAATTTTCTCGTAGCGCTGACCGATCTGCATTTGAGAAACCTGTTCACGAACAATCTCGTTAAACACCGACGCCTGACTGAGCGTACGAGCAATAGCGACAATTTTCGCTTCATCAATATCAGTTAATTTTTCCAGCAATGAAACCACAGGCGCTTCATCAACTTTTTCAGGCATCAAGCCTAAATCCCGAACCTGTGCTAATGCTTTGTCTAAATAGTGGAAAGTTGTTTTATTCATTATTATTTTCTCCCTCTAATGAGCAGAATCAGCCAGGCTAATTCTGTCATCATACAAATGTTTAAGGTCGTCACACCAGATGATAAATTCGATGAAATATAAACACCCTTTCAAAGCAGTGTCAAACCAGACAAGGCCAATATGATTGTTTATAAATTAAAGCTAGATACAGCCATGTCAGGTATTTAACCCCATCATATAGCCACGTGTTTTCCAACCGCGTCACAAAAGCATGAATATAATGACGAATAAAAATGCGATGAATACAGTCAAACTACTCGCTACCGAGATACTTGTAATCGTGATAGAGAATCCTGACGATAATATAACTTCAATTGAGTATAAATGTCAGCGTAATGTTTTTGAATAACATCTGGGCGCTCAAAAAACACCTCACTCATTACAGCAAAAAACTCAGCGGGCGAAGTAGCCGCATAACAATCAATGTCACTATGTCTACCTCGCTTGCATTTATGTTGAAAGTCTTCGAAGGCATGAGTAAATACATCAAACCAGACGGTTGAACTCATACCTGAAGGTAAAGGCGGGAAACCATTCGCGGTACCTGTTTGCATATCAAGCTTATGCGCGAATTCATGAATAACCAGATTGTGCCCATCAATCACACCGGCATGTGCGGTTTCATCCCAGGCCAAAACCACCGGCCCACGTTGCCAGGCCTCACCCGCTAAATGCGATTGCACAACATGTCGCACCCCAAATTTATCCGTCACTTCACGACTAGGAGAAAAACCCGTTGGATACACAATAACTGAAATCCATCCATCATAAGCATCGATATTTAGTTTTAAAATGGGGATACATGCTTGCAAAGCAATAATCA
Organism: uncultured Thiotrichaceae bacterium; assembly: GCA_964500555.1. GTDB lineage: Bacteria > Pseudomonadota > Gammaproteobacteria > SZUA-229 > SZUA-229. Next base: position 5,139 of record CAZCOZ010000141.1, read on the forward strand.
GTTTCATCGCTCCGCTAATTTCAAGACCATGCGCACCTTCAAATACTTTACGATGCAAAAACAAAATAGTTAAATTTCGCAGCACCCGTTTTTCATCTGCTGTATAACCAGCAAGTAAAGGTAAAGAAGCAAACGCCCTGTCCCATTCAACCTGAGTAACAGTCGAACGTTTGATGATACGGTTATTAAGCCAGTTGCGGATTATCTGAAACATGATTTAGATTATACAGAATCAACAGAGTCTTACGATGACGGCTGGACACACTACGGTTG
>CAZCOZ010000142.1:0-5364 GCA_964500555.1 uncultured Thiotrichaceae bacterium
TATGGACTTTAGTTCTTTGAGTTTAGATAATCGACTTGATCAGATTTTCCTTAAGTAACTAGACGTAATATGGGCAAGCTGTAATATCGTCATTGCGAGGAACGAAGCAATCTCGTTATAGTGAAGTAGATATATTAGAGATTGCCACGCTATCGCTCGCAATGACGAACGTATTTTATTGCGTAAATAAATTTACTTTTTGTTGTCAGTTTTAAGATGATTGTTATATGTTAAAAACACTAATATTCATTGCAATTGGTGGTGCCTTTGGTGCCACCATGCGTTTTTTGACGCAAGCTACCGTTTACGAAGTTATGGGAAGAGGATTTCCTTACGGCACATTATTTGTGAATGTAACAGGTTCATTTTTAATGGGCTTGCTGTCTATTTTTCTGGTTGAAAAGTTTAATTTAAGTGCTGAATGGCATATGGCAATACTGGTCGGTGTACTCGGTTCATTTACCACGTTTTCAGCATTCTCCATGGAAACCCTGGTTTTATTTGAACAAGGTGATCTGTTTAAAGCAATGACAAATATCCTATTAAGTGTTGTTTTGTGTGTGCTTGCTGTATGGGCAGGCGCTTATTTTGCAAAACAACTCGTATAATTATTTTCGTAAAAATAAAAAATTATGTTAGATCCAAAATTATTTCGTTCTGATTTAAATTCAATTGTTGAACAGTTAAAGAAACGTAACTTTGCATTTGATGCTGTTGCATTTGAAGCGTTAGAAACAAAACGTAAAACTTTTCAGGTTGAAACTGAAAAATTACAGAGCGAAAGAAACACTAAATCCAAATCAATTGGTAAAGCTAAAGCTGCGGGTGACGATATTCAACCACTGCTTGATGAAGTTGCAGGCCTGGGTGAAAAACTGGAGGCTGCTAAATCGCAGTTAGCAGATGTGCAATCTGAAATGGATAACATCCTGATGGGTATTCCTAATTTACTACATGAATCTGTCCCTGTTGGTAAAGATGAAGAAGACAACGTCGAGATTAGAAAGTGGGGTGAGCCCAAAACATTTGATTTTGACGTGAAAGACCATGTTGCGCTTGGTGAAAAAGGGAGGGGCGTAAACGGCTGGCTGGACTTTGAAACAGCCAGTAAATTAACAGGTTCGCGTTATGTCGTAATGCACGGGCAAATGGCTAAATTACACCGTGCTTTAATTCAGTTTATGCTGGACGTGCACACGCTAGAACATGGTTATACAGAAGTTTATGTGCCGTACATAGTGAATAGCGAAAGTCTTAAAGGCACGGGGCAATTGCCAAAGTTTGAAGAAGATTTATTTTGTGTAGATAAAGAAGCAGGGCATTATTTAATTCCTACAGCCGAAGTGCCAGTAACCAATATTGCGCGTGATGAAATTTTAGATGCGTCACAAATTCCACTAAAAATGACCAGTCATACACCGTGTTTTCGTTCAGAAGCGGGTTCTTACGGCAAAGATACGCGCGGCATGATTCGTCAGCATCAATTTGATAAAGTTGAAATGGTGCAACTGGTTAGTGCTGAGAAAGCCTGGGAGACGCTGGAAGAATTAACCTTGCATGCGGAAGCCATACTGCAAAAATTAGAATTACCTTATCGCACCGTGATTTTATGCAGTGGTGATGTTGGTTTCTCTGCTGCAAAAACTTATGATCTGGAAGTATGGTTGCCTGGTCAGCAAGCCTATCGAGAAATATCGTCGTGCAGTTGCTTTGGCGATTTTCAGGCAAGACGGATGCAGGCGCGTTGGCGTAATCCAGAAACCGGCAAACCTGAATTATTAAATACCGTTAATGGCTCGGGTTTAGCGATAGGGCGAACGCTGGTTGCCGTACTTGAAAATTATCAGCAGGCGGATGGCAGCATTGTTGTTCCTGATGTTTTAAAACCCTATATGGGCGGTATTGAGAAACTACAAGCGTAGGCAACTACCATATTATTTTCTCCTGTGAAAATAACAGATCATGTCTTCCGCTACAAAAATAAAACAGTGCTTTTTATCAGATGAAAAAGAGCAGCTAGCATTCGCCGCTAATGTTGCCTCACATCTCGAATCATCCTTCGTTATGTTACTGAAAGGAGATTTGGGTGTTGGTAAAACAACTTTTGCACGCGGTTTTATTCAGGCCAGTGGTTTTGATGGTGTGGTTAAAAGCCCAACCTACACTCTGGTCGAGCCATATTCCATTTCGCATCAACGCATGTGTTATCACTTTGACCTTTATCGTCTGGGCGATCCAGAGGAGCTGGAGTTTACTGGTGCCAGAGATTACTTCAATGATACTGATGTTTGTATCATAGAATGGCCAGAAAAAGCCGAAGGTTTTCTGCCGCCAGCTGACTGGATATGCCAGTTATCACATGAAAAAGAAGGCCGAAATATAAGTGTTTCAGCATACTCAGAGAAGGGTAGGCAGTTGATGTTACAGGTCTTTTCTAATTATTGACTGTAGGAAGAGTCTCTATCTATATAAAAAATATAAGAAAAAGCTTGCATTATCTTTATAATTTGCCACAATAGCATTATCGGAAGCGACTAACATCGCTGGAAATTAATGAAAAAGATGCTAGATTTCTACAGTATATGGCAAATAATCGTCGACAATTTCTAAAACATTTAGCAGGACTAAGCGGTCTAGCTGCTTCTGCTGTGCCTGCTATATCAACTGCGGCTTCTGGCAAGGCGCAAGTTCGTGATTTTCGTCTGTCCAAAAAGAAGGATTATGTTCGATTGGTTTTTGAATTGAATACTATTGCGGAACATTCTATTTTTGCACTGCACAAACCAGAGCGTCTGGTTTTAGATCTTAAAAATACTAAAATGCCGCAGGGCATGGTTGATCAGGTGCAGGCAAACTCACTGATTCGGAATATACGCAGTGGCGTGCGTAATGGTAATGATCTACGCGTTGTTCTCGATTTAAGTGAAAAAGTCTCACCGCGCAGTTTTTTACTGCCACCTTCAGGAAAATCGGGTCATCGACTTGTCGTCGATTTACATAATAAAAAAGCAAAGGTTACGCAGGCAAAAAAACCAGCTAAAACTAAAAAACGTGACGTTATCATTGCCATTGATGCGGGTCATGGTGGTAAAGATCCCGGTGCGACAGGTCGTTCAGGAACGCGTGAAAAAACCATTACTTTGCAAATAGCCAAAAAACTCGAAAAATTAATTAATGCACAGCATGGCATGAAAGCTGTTCTGACTCGAAAAACAGATCGGTTTGTACACTTGCGCGAGCGCGTGAAGAAAGCACGTGATAGCAAGGCGGATATGATGATTTCGTTACATGCAGATGCATTCTCAGATCCGAAGGCACGTGGTTCATCGGTTTATGCATTGTCTGTTGGCGGTGCAAGTTCAGAGGCGGCACGTTTACTTGCAGTTAAAGAAAATGCATCAGATTTTCTGTTTGGCGATATTAACATTGCTGCTGAAGATAAAATGGTGAATAGCTTATTGCTTGAATTATCACTGACAGGAACGATTGAATCCAGTCTTGATATTGGTGGCGAGATACTTTCGCAAATAAAAGCAGTTAATCGTGTACATAAGAAAAAAGTACAGCAAGCAGAATTTTCCGTTTTAAAAGCGCCTAATATTCCATCTATATTAATAGAAACAGCTTTTATTTCTAATCCACGTGAAGAGAAAAAGTTGCGCAGTGCAGCGCATCAGCAAAAAATAGCCAAAGCAATTACACGTGGAATAAGTAAATATTTTTCCAGAAAAGCGCCGCCAGGAACCTGGCTTGCTGCTGCTGAATGTGAATATAATGTTTGTGAGGGCGATAGCATTGCGAGTATTGCAATGCAGCATCAAGTGAACGAACGTGTTCTACGTCAACGCAATGCTTTATATGCAGAGGCACTAATGACAGGACAAACGATTTATATTCCTATGAGTTGATAGTATAAAAATAATAATACGACTCTACGGAAAACCTCCAATGACCCTTTTTAGGGTCATTTTTTTTGCTTTTTTTAAAATAAACGTTGTTTAAAAAATGACATCAACATTATTGTGATTCTAAAAAAAAGCACAAATTTGCGTTTGTTTAAGATAAATACCGATGTTTTAGACCAAAAGAGGGTGATATTTCAGGTTCTTGTGTGATCTGATTAACAGTTCGTCACAATGATTGTGTCATCTGTCTAATATCAGTCAAATAAATGACAAAAATGTTACAATGTGACACACAAAATAAGCAAAAGGATATTGGTTTTTTCTTTGATTTTCACGTACTTAAGTACTATTTAATAATTATTACAAAGCTTTACAATAAATAGCTAAAGTTTTCTAATGTCTTGCCAAGCTACCCTTGTTTACATTGTACCTTTAAACAGAAATTCTAAAACCGTAAATTAGAAAACTTTGTACGGTTGTGATTTTTTATTGGTGTGAGATTTTGAGTTCGGTAGCTGAGAGTACATGTGTTGAGAGTACATATTTTTAAGGATAAATATATTTTGAATTTATACAAAAACAATCTTATAAAGAAAATGGTTAATACAGTGAGAGTATTAAACGTTGGTGTGCTTGCCACAAAATTTTCTTTGGTCACTTTACTGTTGCTATATGGAATATTGTCATCAGGCAATCTGTTTGCCGCAGCGGGCGATACTATTAGTAACACGGCAACGGTTAACTATGATCTTGGTGGCACTCCAACGGTGACGAGTGCTTCCGTCGCATTTACTGAAGATAGAATTGTCAATTTCGTTGTTACCAGTGATAACGGTGGTATCGCTGTCCCTGTTATTAGTAATATGATTGGGGCGGTGATGCAGTTCACGCTTACCAATACAGGTAATGACACCCAGGATTTTTTACTTACCGCGCTTGATTCAAGTCCTAATCCTTTTACCTCACCACCTGAAACTTTTGATCCTGTACTAATTCAAGTTTTTGTTGAAAGCGGTACGACCCCAATCGGTTATCAGGTAACTGAAGATACTGCTGTGTTTGTTGATGAATTGGCGGCTGGGGATTCTGTCACTATTTATGTCGTTTCAAATTTACCCGCCGTTGCCGCGAATGAAGTAGCGGCGATTACCTTGATTGCACAGGTTGCTGAAGCTGGCGTGGCAGGAGAAGGTGCTGTGAGGGATGCGGATGATAATGGTCGTGTTAGTCCAGCAGGTATTTTTGGTGGCACAACGACTCCGGGAGGCACGCCTAATAGCATCATTGATTCAGCGACAACCATGGAAACGGTTTTCAATGACCCTGCCGGTTTGAATCCAGAAGATATTGCAACCAATCTGGCACAGGATGTAATCGGCAATGGACAACATGCTGATACAGGCGCTTATCAGGTAACGCCACCTGTAATTATAAATAAAACAGTAACTGTTATCGATAC
>CAZCOZ010000143.1:0-5274 GCA_964500555.1 uncultured Thiotrichaceae bacterium
ATATTTTAAAAGCGTATTTAAAAAACATACTTAAATAATAGAGCACAAAAATAGATTTCAGATAATGTCCAAATTTATTCAATCGATTCGTGGTATGCACGATGTGTTACCCGACGATAGTCATCGCTGGCAGTCTTTCGAAGCGATTATTCAAAAGTTAATGACAAGTTACGGCTATAAAGAAATTCGTATGCCACTGGTTGAATCGACGGATCTGTTTTGTCGCTCAATTGGCGAAGTGACCGATATTGTCGAAAAAGAAATGTACACTTTCGAAGATCGTAATGGCGATAAATTGACCTTACGACCAGAAGGTACCGCGAGTTGTGTTCGTGCTGGCATACAACATGGTTTGTTACATAATCAAATTCAGCGGTTATGGTATAGCGGCCCGATGTTCCGTCATGAACGACCGCAAAAAGGACGTTACCGTCAATTCCACCAGTTTGGTGTTGAAGCGTATGGCATCGAAACGCCGGATATTGATGCGGAGCTCATTCTTATTAGTGCACGTCTGTGGCGACAACTTGGCTTGAAAAGTGTGCGTCTTGAATTGAATACACTGGGTTCAAACCAGGCCCGAGCCGATTACAAACAAATTTTAGTCGAGTATCTGAATAAACATATTGATCTTCTTGATGAAGATAGCTTGCGCCGTTTGAAAACCAATCCGCTGCGTATTTTAGACAGTAAAAACCCTGCATTAAAAGAAATACTGGATAATGCGCCTGCACTACTTGATCACCTTGATGACGAATCCCGTCAGCAATTTGATCAGCTAAAAACCAGTCTCGATACAGTGGGTATCGAATATACGATTAACCCAAGATTAGTCCGTGGCCTGGACTATTACTGCAAAACCGTCTTTGAATGGGTTACCGATGAGCTGGGCGCGCAGGGTACAATATGCGCAGGTGGTCGTTATGATGGGCTGGTTGAGCAACTAGGTGGTAAACTTACCCCCGCAATTGGTTTCGCCCTTGGTGTGGAACGTATTTTGTCCCTGCTTGAAACGCAACAAGAACAGCCGGCCGAGACGATTGATATTTATTTCGTGCTACTCGGTGAAGACAGTGGTATTAAAGGATTGCAACTGGCTGAAGAAATTCGAGAACAGTTACCTGATGTGAAAATGATTGCACATTGTGGTGGTGGCTCAATGAAAAGTCAGATGAAAAAGGCGGATAAAAGTGGCGCAGAAATCGCGTTAATTATGGGTGAAGATGAATTAAAAAATGCGCAGGTTACGGTAAAATACCTACGCGAGAAAAAACAACAGGACTCCGTTGATTTCGAGAAATTGACAGTATTTTTAAAACAGGTTGTAATGAAGCAGGTTGAAAACAAACAATGAACGAATACGAAACAGAAGAACAACAGGTTGCCGCCTTAAAGTCGTGGTGGAAAGAAAACGGTACCTCATTGATTGTTGGTTTGGTTCTCGGGGTATCCGCCTTAATGGGGTGGCGTTATTACGGCGAACAAAATAATGCAAAAGCGATTCAGGCAAGTGATATATATGTACAGTTTTTGCAAAGCGTTGCCATGAGTTCGCGAGCTAATAAACCCGTTGATGAAAAAGCCATCGACTTGAGTAATACGCTAATCAATAGCTATGCAGGCAGTCCATATGTCGCCCTGGCTTCACTAACCTTAGCAAAAGTAGAATACGAAAATGACAATATAGATGCTGCTACTACACAGCTTCAGCTAGCAGTTAAACATGCCAGTGATGAAACGATTAAACAAATTGCCAGTTTACGTTTATCACGACTTTATATTGAACAAAAAAAATACGATGATGCTGCGGCAATATTAAATATGTCGCATGATGCTGCTTTGGGTGCGCAGTATGAAGAATTAAAAGGTGACTTATATCTGGCAAAAGGCGATAGTGTGCAAGCACGTATAGCTTATGACAAAGCGCTTGATTTACAGGGTGACACGGCAAGTAAATTGCTTAAGTTAAAACGACAAAATCTTGGTGCGAGTTTGAGTTTTGATTTGGAGAGGGAATCAATTGCCAGTATAGATATAGTTAGTCATTCAGCTATGTTGAAGAATGAAGTAATAAATAAAGCAATGCATTTTGTGAACTTATAAATTGTAGCTTGTCCATAGTTTGGTTTCCTTATACAAGTTATTTACACAAGTTGCTTACAAACGTATTCTTAATTGATTTTATATCATCAAGTAAATCTGTTCCAAATAAATCTTCTCTATGAAAAACATCAACCCGTTTAGTTTAATTCCTCGTCTGTTTCGTGTTATATCAATTGCTATCATTGCTTTATTTATTAGTGCCTGTGCTAGTGATGAAGTTTTAGATCAGCCAACTGAATTGCTTCCATTTGAAAGTAACCATGAATTCGTTATAGATTGGCATTTGTCTATGGGTAAAGGTGTGGCGGAGCAGTATGTTTTTTTACAGCCATTATTGATTAAAGATACTACAGTAACCGTCAGTCGAGATGGTGTTTTGAATGTAGTAGATTTAGTTTCAGGGGAGCGTCAAGCAGAACTTAATCTTGACGCTGTCATTAGTGCCGGAGTGGGCGGAAATGATGCGCTTTGGTTAGTCGCAACGCGTGATGCTTACGTCATTGCTGTTGATGCTGAAAAACATATTGAGCGATGGCGAACACGTGTGCCATCAGAGGTATTAGCGAAACCGGTTATACATGATGATAGTGTTATCGTTCGTACCATTGATGGAAAAATTATTAGTATAAACAGTGAGACTGGAAAAATACGGTGGCAGTATCAGCGTACGATTCCTGATCTAACTATCCGTGGAAGTGGTGAGCCAATCGTTGCGCGTGATCGAATTTTTGTGGGACTTGCAGATGGGCGCTTTATTGCTATTTCACCAAAAGACGGTGGCGTTATCTGGGACGTTGCATTATCTATTCCAAAAGGGCGTTCCGAAATTCAGCGACTGGTTGATATTGATGGTGATGCGGAACTTTATGGTCGCATATTATACGCTGCGAGCTATCAAGGACGTGTCGCCGCGATTGATGTTGAGCGTGGACAGTTTTTGTGGGCGCGCGATTTTTCGACTCATACGGGTGTAACGCTTGATGACAAAACTTTATACAGCAGTGATGATAATGGCTCTATCTGGGCAATGGATCGACTAAATGGAGCAACTCTGTGGAAGCAGGATAAATTGGCTTATCGTCAACTAACGCGTCCGACTATTGTCGGTGATTATATTGTGGTAGGCGATTTTGAGGGCTACGTCCATTTACTGTCACGCTATGATGGTCACATGGTTGCGCGTTATCAGCTTGGTCAATATGACAATGTCGGTTGGGATTTGGCGACGGGTATTATTACAGCACCTGTTGCTTACGGTGATGATCGTATTGTGGTCACCACGCGTGGTGGTATCATGTATATGCTAAATATTCGTCAGCGCAGTATAGATTTAGCAGCAGATATTAGCAGCAGATATTAGCAGCACGAGCATTTAGCACTATTGATTCTTTAGCAGCTGAATCCGTTTCTTTTTTTAAACTAGTACTCCTAAACCTACGCAATAAATAACCAGAAATCATGTCAGAATTAGTTATCGCACTTGTTGGTCGTCCGAATGTAGGCAAATCAACATTATTTAATGTGCTCACAAAATCGCGTGATGCATTAGTGGCTGACTATCCTGGTTTGACTCGCGATCGTCAATACGGACGTTTCCAATTTAAACCCTCTGAGACTAGCAGTGTTAATTTTATTGTTATTGATACCGGCGGTCTCAGCGGTGAGAGTGAAGAACTCGATACCCACATGGAAAGGCAAACACGTTTAGCGGTAGATGAAAGCGATATTATTCTTTTTATGGTCGATGCGCGTGACGGTCTTACGCCTGCAGATGAACATATTGCTGAATCGTTAAGGCGCACTGGCAAGCACGTCAGTCTGTTAGTGAATAAAACCGATGGCCTGGATGAGCGTTCAGTCGCAAGTGAATTTTATAGTCTGGGTTTGGGTGAGCCAAACTCAATTGCCGCATCACAAAATCGCGGTATACAAACCATGTTGTCTAGCGTGCTTGAAACATTTTATAAAGACAATGATGCACTGAAGGTCGAGCAGGAAAATCCATGGATTGATCTTGATGACGATATTCATAACGATAACGACGGCATTGATAATAGCCTTGATAATAGAAGCAAAGAAGGTAAAGACAGCAGTATAAAAGTCGCGATTATCGGTCGCCCTAATGTGGGTAAGTCAACGCTGGTTAATCGGTTTTTAGGCGAAGAACGTGTGGTGGTTTTTGATATGCCGGGAACCACGCGGGATAGCATTTTTATTCCCTTTGAAAGAGACGGGCAAAAATATACTTTCATCGATACCGCAGGCATTCGTCGTAAACGCGCTGTACACGAGGCAATTGAAAAATTCAGCATTATAAAATCCATGCAGGCAATCGAACGCGCCAATGTGGTTATTATGATGATTGATGCTCGAACTGAAATTGCTGACCAGGATTTACATTTAATTGGTTACGTACTGGAAGCAGGCCGGGCGTTAGTGTTAACTATTAATAAATGGGATGGCATGAATGACTATGATAAGGAGCTCATTCATAAAGGACTTGATAAACAACTGCCGTTTGTTCGTTTTGCTGAAACGTTCTTCATTTCTGCCTTGCATGGTTCGAATGTAGGCAAACTTTATGATGCAATTAATCGAGCATATAAATCAGCCACCGAAAAATATTCCACCTCCGATCTTACGCGTCTGCTGGAAAAAGCAGTACAGTCACATCAACCCCCGTTAATCAACGGACATCGAATAAAGTTACGTTATGCGCATCAGGGCGGAATGAACCCGCCAAGAATTATTATTCATGGCAATCAAATCCCAAAAGTGCCTGCGGTATATAAACGTTACTTAACTAACTTTTTCAGAAAGGAACTTGACTCGGTTGGTACGCCGATCAAAATAGAATTTAAAGGCAGTGACAGCAATCCTTTTATTAGTAGTAAGAGAAAAGGCAGTTCAAAACATAAAGTTCGTCGTTGATTCGCTATTTCATTTTATCTCGGTGGTGTAGCTATCCACCTATTTAACATAATCTTAATGTAGGCTATCCAATCTGCAGAAAACCATTTAACTTGCTTTCTAACGTGGAAATAGGCCTCCCGCCATATTGGCAGTATTTCCTTGCGAAATAGAATTATTGGACTATCTTAATTAGTTAGAACAATAAAAAAATATTCTTTTTGAAGGGCAGAGTGTTATGAAAAAACCATTAAATATTAC
>CAZCOZ010000144.1:0-2172 GCA_964500555.1 uncultured Thiotrichaceae bacterium
TTACCGTTACATCACCATCACCCGTGGTACAGGTACCTGAGACAGGGTAGTTATTTGCATTTGCAGCCGTTGCGGTTGGCGCGTTGGTAATTGCAACAACTGGCGCGACACCATCAAAAGTAAATGCACCCGTACCGGTGTTGGTGTTACCGACTGGGTCAGTAATAATAATCGGTGGATTGTTACCTGCACTTCCAGCGGTGCCGGTACAGGTTATGCTACCAGCGGATTCTGCACTACACGAAAGGCCGCCGATACTAATGCTTGATCCAGGCTCTACGCCCGTACACATGACAGAAATAGGTGTACTACCTGTTGTTGCACTTGGCGGTGTGAAAACGCAGGTCGGATTCGCTATCACCGTATCTTTATTCGCCGTCACTGGTGTTGCGTTAGTGAGATTACCCGCTAAATCAGTCTGACGGGCATTCGCCACTATTGCGCCGACGCCTTCGCCAATACCTGAGGTATTAACCGTTGTCGCAAAAGTACCATTTGCAAGACAGGTCGCACTTGCTGGATTAGGAGTAGCGCCGGCAACAGTAATTAAGACATTGCCATCACCTGCCGTACAGGTACCACTCACCGGATAACTTGTTTCATCAAAAGCAGCATTCACATTTGGGATAGCGTTTAATGTAACAACTGGCGCTACACCATCAAAAGTAAATACGCCTGTATCTGTATTGGTATTACCTACTGAGTCCGTAATATCAATATCAGGATTGTTACCCACATCTGAGGCTGTGCCTGTACAGGTAATACTATTCTTAGCACCACCCGATTCCAAGTCACATGACAACGTACCAATCGATAGGCTCGCTCCGGACTCTACGCCAGTGCAAGTAACAGAAACAGGTACACTACCTGTTGTTGCACTTGCCGGTGTGAAAACACAGGCTGGATTCGCGACCACGGTATCTTTATTCGCGACCACTTGCGTAGCGTTACCCGTACTGCCAGCGCCATTGGTTTGATTTGCATTCGCCATAATGACACCCGTGCCATCACCAATACCACTTACATTGAAGTTAACCGGCCCCCAGCTTCCCGCATTACATGGCGTCATTATTGGTGGTGCCACACCAACAATGCTTACCGTTACATTTCCATCGCCTGTAGTACAGGTACCACTCACAGGGTAGTTAGCTTCATTGCCACTAAAAGCAGTTGGTATTGCATTAATCGTTACTACAGGATCGGCAATATCAGCGATAGTAAGACCCAACGTTCCTCTATCAGAGCTGACATTTAAAGCATCACTAACCGTAAACAAAATATCCGCAGGGCCTGCGTAACCACTAACGGGTACAAAACTCAACGCGCCTGTGGCGGTTACGGTATACGTTCCTACAGTAGGAATAACTAAAGAGCTGCCAACTACACCAAGATTAGTCGCATCGTTCGGATCGATCAATGCAATTGTTGATGCCACCAGATTGCCGTCAGAATCACTCGCGCCTGTTAATAAATTGATATTAAACGTCGCATCGATATCAGAAACATTTCCTGGATTATCTACAACGGTAGGTGGAACATTCACTACCGTTGTATCTTCTGAACCGAACGTTACTTCACCAAAAAAGCTAAGTGAGTTTTGACGGTTTGTATTGTTTCCGATGTAACCATTTCTAAATCGAATTTCATTAACATTCTGATAATTAATTCTAACGATAAATTCTGTGTCAGTTATATTGATATTGTTAGCACCAGGACTGGCTGGACTTTGAAATTTTGTATACTGTCCGTTGGTGGAAACCACTAATTCAGTTGCTGGAGAACCTGGCCCACCCGCCTCCAAAGTATAAGAATTACTGACAATAACTTCGAAATATTCAGTGAAATCGACATCAATTGCTTCCAGAGTAAACGCATCTAAATACGCACGTCTACCCACATCAGTAGCATTAGTAACCGTACCGTCCTGTACAAAAACAATCTGCCACTCGATATAACCATCAACACCCAAAGTATCAAGATTAAGCAAAGGTTCAAATCGATCATCTGTTTCAATGATTGTATCGATAGTCCGACTAGCAAATGGAAGAGCATCATCACCAATGACTGCGCCATTCAAATCAGCTATGGTTACAATGGCATCAACAAGGACACCATCGGTAGACGTTGCTATATTTTGATAAATATATTTCGCACCAACCGTTAAGTGGCTAC
>CAZCOZ010000144.1:2272-3697 GCA_964500555.1 uncultured Thiotrichaceae bacterium
ATTCCACTTAAATCAGACTGAACAATATATAACCAAACCACCCTCAGATCAAGAGCCAGCTTGATCATTACAGAGATTTTATTTCCCAGAAAAATAAAAATATCACTTCTTAATACGATACTCTGCCGAACGCGCATGTGCTATCAAGCCTTCACCATGTGCAAGTATTGATGCAACTTTACCTAGTTCAGAAGCACCACTGGCAGAACAGCCTATCAAACTGGTTCGTTTTTGAAAATCATACACGCCTAAAGGTGATGAAAAACGCGCCGTGCCTGAGGTAGGTAATACGTGGTTTGGCCCTGCGCAATAATCACCCAATGCTTCTGCTGTATAACGCCCCATAAAAATTGCCCCCGCATGGCGAATTTTTTTCGCGTATTGTTCTGCGTTTTCTACTGAAAGCTCTAAATGCTCAGGCGCAATATGATTTGCTACTTCGATTGCCTGCGCCATATCGTCCACTGAAATAATAACCCCGCGATTTTCCAAAGACGTTTTTATAATATCCTTGCGCGGCATTTCTTCTAGTAAACGCTCGATACTTTGTTTAACTTGCGTTATAAATTCTTCATCGGGAGAAACTAATATCGACTGCGCTTCTTCATCATGCTCCGCCTGCGAAAACAAATCCATCGCAATCCAGTCGGGATTGGTTTTGCCATCACACACCACTAAAATTTCTGACGGCCCCGCAATCATATCAATACCGACAACACCAAACACCATTCGTTTCGCCGTCGCGACAAATGAATTCCCAGGGCCGGTAATTTTATCTACTTTTGGAATGGTTTCAGTTCCGTAAGCCAGTGCGGCAACTGCCTGCGCACCACCAATAGTAAAGACACGATCAACGCCAGCGATTGCCGCTGCCGCCATCACAAGTTGACTCACTTCGCCATCGGGCGTTGGCACCACCATAATTAATTCCGCAACACCGGCTACTTTTGCGGGAATCGCATTCATTAATACTGAAGAAGGATAAGCCGCTTTACCGCCGGGCACATATAACCCCACTCGATCCATTGCATTAATACTTTGACCAAGAACAGTACCGTCTTCTTCAGTGAATGACCACGACTCTAATTTTTGATGTTGCGCATAAGTTCGAATACGTTCTGCAGCCGTTTCTAAGGCTTCACGTTGTTTAGCATCGATTGACCCTAAAGCTTGCTGTAACTGTTTTTTATTTAATTCAAACTCGCTCGCATCCGTTAACGACATACGATCAAATTTATTGGTGTATTCCAACACCGCAGCATTACCGCGCTTTTTTACGTCTGCTAAAATATCTGCAACAACTTTTGCTATATCCCCGTCGATACTTGCTTCCCATGCAAGCACAGTGTCTAGCTTTTTATAAAAATCAGCGTCAGAAAAATTTAATGAAGATATTTTTAACATTGCAGGTGGTAATGATTAGAA
>CAZCOZ010000144.1:3797-5248 GCA_964500555.1 uncultured Thiotrichaceae bacterium
ATCAAACCTGCCGTCATTAATTTACATTTGGCGATTTTTAAATCCAGCGGCTCATACAAACCCTGACCGCCATGCTCAAGCAAAACATCTTTACCCGCGACACCAATATCAGCCGCACCAAATTGCACATAGGTTGGCACATCTGTCGCACGAATAATCACCAGTTTCACATCATCATGATTAGTATCAAGAATCAGTTTGCGACTTTTTTCTGGATCATCGGTGGGCACGATGTTGGCTGCGGCTAATAGGGGCAGCGTTTCTTTGTAGATTCTGCCTTTTGATAGGGCTATGGTAATCATTGTTTCGTGCCAATGAATAATGGATAGTGAATAATGAATAATGGGTGGCGCATTAGCTTGCCTTTATATTTTCTTTTGCTGTGTTGATGCTGGATGTTAGTAGTTTAATTAATTCGTTTACTTGTGGCTTTATACTATTGAACATAACTTCAGAGATATAACCACCTTCATGTAATAACCTTAGCCAATAATATGTTTCATTTGCCTCTTTCAACCCAATACTCAACTTGTGAATAAAATCTGGTTTTGACTGAGCATATTCTGCTTCACAAATCAGCGCACCAACAAATGTACCCGATCTCAAAACTTGTTTACTAATCACATATTCTCTTTTTTGCCCACTGAGATACTGCACAAGCTTAACGACTCGTAACGCAAAAAAGAAACTCTTCTCTTTCAAAACATTCTCCATAACTTTTCATTCCATGTTCCAGGCACTTAATTTAACTGCGTTTGTGCTTTTCCATTATTCATTATTCACTGTTCATTTTTCATTGCGCGCTCCGCGCGCTAATCGTGTGTTCGTCGAATACTGGCGCCCAGCAAGGATAATTTTTCTTCGATATTTTCATAACCACGATCAATATGATAAATACGTTGTACTTCTGTTTCACCTTCAGCAACGAGTCCAGCAATAATCAAACTGGCTGAAGCACGTAAATCGGTTGCCATAACGGGTGCTGCTGTCAGGCCGTCTACACCTCGAATAATCGCAGTATTACCTTCTACTTCGATATCCGCACCCATGCGCTTTAGTTCTTGCACATGCATAAAACGATTTTCGAAAATAGTTTCCACTACTGTCGATGTACCATCTGCAATGGTATTTAATGCAGCAAATTGTGCTTGCATATCAGTTGGAAAAGCAGGATATGGCGCAGTACGGATACTCACTGCTTTTGGCCGCCGACCCTCCATATCAAGTGAAACCCAGTCATCACCGACATCAATTATTGCACCTGTCTCACGCAGTTTGTCGATGACAGCATCTAACAAACTTGGGTCGGTATCTTTAACCATTATACTGCCGCCAGTAATCGCTGCAGCCACTAAAAATGTACCCGTTTCTATTCGATCAGGCAATACACGATAGCGTGTGCCGTTTAATTTTTCTACGCCTTCGATGGTAATCGTATCGGTACCTGCGCC
>CAZCOZ010000145.1:0-2050 GCA_964500555.1 uncultured Thiotrichaceae bacterium
AGTTAGCCGCGTAATTATAGAAGTTATAGCTACTTTAGTCGAATTTAATATAGTGCTGGTGGTGCTAGTGACATCGTGGTTAAACCTTTTTAGCCGCGAAGAACGTGCCCGAGTAAAGCGACAAATGCCCCTGGGGTACAAAATACGCAAAGTCTAGAAATAATAATAATATTTTTTGCGTGTTTTGCGTCCTTCGCGGCAAATATTTTTTAGTTTTATTTCTGTTTTTTCTAAGTATAATCGCCACCTTATTTAATAAGAATACACAACTGGAAATTCACCATGTCTGCGACCCAAGATAAAAAAAGCCAAATTAAGAAAGCTGTCCTTGCCTATTCGGGCGGGTTGGATACCTCGGTGATTCTTAAATGGTTGCAGGATGAATACCAGTGTGAAGTGGTTACCTTTACCGCAGACATTGGTCAGGGTGAAGAAGTTGAACCGGTGCGTGGTAAAGCGGAAGCGCTGGGTGTTAAAGAAATTTACATCGACGATCTCACCGAAGAATTCGTGCGTGATTATGTTTACCCTATGTTTCGCGCCAACACGATTTACGAAGGAGAGTATTTATTAGGCACATCTATCGCGCGTCCATTAATTGCAAAACGCATGGTGGAAATTGCGAATGAAACAGGTGCGGATGCAATTTCGCACGGCGCAACGGGCAAGGGCAATGATCAAATTCGTTTTGAGTTAGGTGCGTATGCACTGAAACCGGGTGTGCATGTCATTGCGCCCTGGCGTGAGTGGGATTTACTGTCGCGTGAAAAATTAATGAAGTACGCGGCGAACCACGGTATTGAAGTTGATTTTGATAAAGGTAAAAAATCACCGTATTCAATGGATGCAAATTTGTTGCACATTTCTTACGAGGGCGGAATTTTAGAAGACCCGTGGGCGGAAGCTGAAGATGACATGTGGCGTTGGACAGTTTCTCCACAAGATGCGCCTGATGAATCAACGTATCTTGATCTGACTTATGAAAAAGGCGACATTGTAGCGATTGATGGCAAAACCATGACGCCAGCACAGGTGTTAAAAGAATTAAATCGTATCGGTGGTGCTAATGGTGTTGGTCGTTTAGATATTGTAGAAAATCGTTACATTGGCATGAAATCACGTGGCTGCTATGAAACACCGGGTGGTACGATAATGTTGCGCGCGCATCGTGGTATGGAATCCTTAACACTTGATCGCGAAGTTGCGCATTTAAAAGATGAGTTAATGCCGCGTTATGCGAAGTTGATTTACAACGGTTACTGGTGGAGTCCTGAGCGTGAAATGTTGCAGCAAATGATTGATGCGTCGCAGGAGTTTGTTAATGGCGTAGTTCGCGTGAAACTCTACAAAGGTAATGTTGATGTGGTTGGTCGAAAATCAGATGATTCTTTATTTGATGAAGATATTGCAACTTTTGAAGATGATGGTGGCGCTTACGATCATCACGATGCCGACGGGTTTATAAAATTAAACGCTCTACGTTTGAAAATGCAGGCAAGTCGAAGAAAGATGTAAAAAACTATATTAATATTAAAAAGTTTTCTTGCCGCGAAAGACGCAAGACACGCAAAAATAATGTATGGTTTTTTTTCGCGCTTTTTGCGTCTTTCGCGACAAGAATGTTTGTTACAAATACTTATCCTTTTCCTGTCATCAAGGTTTCATTGGACTGGATTAGCTGGATAATTTCTTTTACGTAACTGTCTCTGCGTTGTGAATAAAGAGTTAAGCCAGCTGCTTGATCTTTCGCGCTAACAGCTTTTTTGTTATCACGATTTTGTTTGCGGGCTTTTCTCAGTGGTGTGTAAGCACGTGTGATATTAATGTTTTTTATGTAACTACGTACCGATTCATTAACGCTGTCGTAACGTGCGACTTCATGTCTGGATTTTGCTGAGCGTTTTTTTGGGACGATGCCACAACCTTTTTTGTAACACCACTGACCAAAAAAATTATTTCCTTCTTGAGCGAAACGCGACTGCCCCCATGCGGATTCATTGGCACTTTGTGCTAATGCAACCTTGAGTGAAACGGCGTCGACGCGTTCAAG
>CAZCOZ010000145.1:2150-5238 GCA_964500555.1 uncultured Thiotrichaceae bacterium
GACTGCCTCCGTTATTTTTTCTTTGTTTGTTGAGCTGCAAGATGCGCAGGCAAGAAACAGTAACAGGCAGGCAATAAAAGGACTAAAGATAAGATAGTCAGAAGGGGTTGGTGTGGCGCTGGCTGGTTCGGTAATAAAGTTTTCTTTCATTACAGAAGTAAAGCAGTTGATGGCGATTTTTAAAGAAAAACGGTTTTTAAATTTATTGTTTCTGACGAGCGGAAGTTTTCAGAAAATTACGCCTAAAATGAGTGGGCTTGAAGTAAGTGTGTCTAAAGTAGAAACAGTGTAGCCAATCCAAGAAAGGCAAACAGGCCGACAATGTCTGTAATCGTGGTTAAAATAACACTGCCGGCAATGGCAGGGTCAATGCGTAATTTTTGCATAATAATTGGAATGGCAACGCCAGAAAATGCAGCGACAAATAAATTAATAACGATTGCCGCTGCAATCACGTAGCCAATTTGTAAATCGTCAAACCAGAATACCGCAATGGCTGCGATGACAATTGCCCAGCCAATACCATTGAGTAAGCCAACGATAATTTCTTTGCCAACTAACCAGCGGCGATTGCTTTTGCTTACCTGGCCTAGTGCCATGCCACGTATAACAAGTGTCAACGTTTGTGTGCCGGCAATGCCGCCCATGCTTGCAACCACGTTCATTAAAACGGCGATGGTAACGATTTTTTCCAGTGTGCCCTCGAAGTTTGAAACGACCCAGGATGCTAAAAATGCGGTGACCAAATTAACGCCTAACCAGATTGCGCGACGACGAGCACTGGGAAGAGCGGGTGCAAATAAATCTTCTTCTTCGGTTAAGCCTGCCATGCCTAAAACAGAATGTTCTGCTTCATCACGAATCACATCAACAACGTCATCAACAGTGATGCGGCCGAGTAGTCTCATGTTTTCATCGACAACAGGTGCAGAGATTAAATCATGTGTTTCAAAAAGATTTGCAACTTCATCATCTTCCATACTGGCTTTGATGGTTTCAATATCTCTGTTTATAACTTGAGAAACAGTCTGCTGGGGGTCGCTGGTTAAGATGGTTGATAGAGTCAGGCTGCCGATAAAAGTGTTATCACGCGTGGTGACATATAAGCTATCCGTGTTGTCTGGCAGGCGATCCATTCGCCTTAAATAACGCAATACAACATCAAGTGTCACTTCATTGCGCACGGTGATGGTGTCGGTGTTCATCAACCCGCCGGCACTGTCTTCAGGGTAAGAAAGTACTGCCTCCAGGCGTTCGCGATGTTGTGTGTCTAAAGAGGTAAGAACCTGTGTGGTAACTCGGTCAGGTAGCGATTGAATAAAGTCGGCGAGGTCATCAACGTCCATGCCCTCAGCAGCGCAAACTAAATCGTTTAATGACATGTTACGAATCAGTGTTGCACGTAGTTCTTCACCAAGTTGAATGAGAACTTCACCTTCCGTTTCCGGTGCGACTAATTCCCAGATGAGATTACGTTCTGTGTGAGGTAAAGATTCAAGCAGATGTGCGATTTCGGCAGGACTTAATTCATTTAACATGCTGCGCGCATGATGCATGGTACCTGTTTCCATGGCATTGGATAATGCAATGATTTGATCTTCAGTTTTTTGAGAAAGATCTTGATCCATGGAAGGTTTCTACTTGTGTAACGTTGTTTTTAGAATGTTTGTTACGTTTGCGATGTAAAAAAGTTGTGATGTAAAAAATAAACTGCACTCAAGTGTAGCACGTGTGTGTTAAAGAAAAATATTATTGGATGTTTTGATTGCCAGGTATTTGAACTGCCAGGTGTTTGAGCTACAGATGTTTGAACTACAGGTGTTCTAGCTGTTCGACGCGTGCTTTAATTTCAGTGCTATCATAAATGCCCATAATGGCATCGGCTTCAGGCTGTAAGTTTTTAAAATTGCTATTCAAGATGATGTGTTTAATTTCGAGTAGTGCATTGGCCTGTACGCTGAAATATTCTAAACCCATACCAAGCAATAAACGTGTGTATTTAGTATCGCTTGCCATTTCGCCGCACATGGAAACAGGAATATTGGCATCTTTTCCTGCTTTGATTATCATGTGGATTAATTTAAGCACGGCAGGATGCAGTGGATTATATAAATAGTTAACCTCGTCATCAATACGGTCTAATGCAAGTGTATATTGAATTAGATCATTGGTTCCTATGGAAAGAAAATCGAGTTTTTTTGCGAAGGCATCGACAGCCAGTGCTGCTGCGGGAACTTCAATCATAGCGCCGATAGCAATATTTTTATCAAAGGCAATTTTTTTCTTCTTAAGTATTTTTTTCGCATCGTCAATAAGAACTAAAACTTGATCAAGCTCGTCAATGCTGGTCAACATAGGAATCATTATGCGGACGGGGCCTAAACCAGAAGCGCGTAAGATGGCCAGTAGTTGAGGCATGAAATTCTGCGGTTCTTTTAAGCAACGACGAATAGCACGTAAACCCATGGCAGGATTGTGCGCCATTGGGCCGTGGTCTATTGTGTCCTGAATTTCTTTGTCAGCGCCTAAATCCATGGTGCGTATGGTTAGTGGTTTTCCTTTAAGTGATTTGACGATACGTTTATAAGTGTTGAAATGTGTTTTTTGATCGGGCCATTGATTGAGTTCAATAAACAACATTTCAGTTCGGTATAAACCAACGCCAGTATCATCATATTTTTTTACTACGCGAATATCTTCAGGGCGATCTATGTTGCTATGTAACGTGATTTGTTTTTTATCCAGAGTAACGGCAGGTTGACCACTCAATTTGTTGAGCAGTGTCCGTTTTGCTGTCTCCACACGTTTTAGCGCGCGATAGAACTTTAATGAATTTTTGTCTGGCGAAATAACAGCGATGCCATTGAGACCATCCATAACGATGGTTTCATCGTTATGGATTAATTGTCGTGCATGATGTAGACCAACAATTGCGGGAATGCCCATGTTTCTAGCAAGAATGGCGGTGTGCGAAAGTGGCCCGCCATATTCCGTAATAAAGCCGGCAACTTTCTGGTGTTGCATCATTATGGTGTCGGCAGGTGTCAGGTCGTCAGCAACAATAATTTTTCCTTTATAAGATTGTTCG
>CAZCOZ010000146.1:0-5233 GCA_964500555.1 uncultured Thiotrichaceae bacterium
GGCATTATCAGGTTTTTAAATTGGGTTTTTAAAGTTTTTGGAGGCATTAATGATGAATATGAAAATCTTAACCGTTGTGGCTATATCGATTTATTTAACTGGTTGCTCTGGTCATAGTCCTATCAATGAGCGTGGATCGACATAATGCAAAGTTATTTGTGAATATTATTTGTCCCGTGTGTTGTCATAACCTGATAATCTACTGATAAACCAAGATTTTTTTGTAAAACAACATGCTAAGATGGTGAGTAAACCACACGAACTTTTTATCGAGGACTAAGCTTATGCGATCTTTATACAATCTATTTTTAAAGCCATTCTTTCAAATGTTTAATCAAACTTTCGATCGTTTTACCCTTTTGTTATTGGTAAGTTTTGGTATCGCTACGCTAACAGGTTGTGCATCAACATCGGTGCTTGACCCAAGCGAAGAAAGGCATCTCGATGCACGTTATGATTTTTCGGATAAACACAAAATAGTTGATGAATTGACGGCAAGTCTGTTAGCAGCGAGACAGGCGTCTGCTTCGACAACGAAACCGATTCTTATTGTTTACCCAATTACAAATGAAACCTCCGAACATATTAGTACCAGTGGTATTTCCGATGATATTCGTTTGAAACTAATTCAGTCAGGTGCTTATCGTTTTATCAATGAAGCGCAGCGCGGTAATATACAAAAAGAAACGGCATATCAAACAGCGGGTTATGTTGATCCTTCTATGCGATTAACCAAAGGCAAGCAGTTAGGTGCCGACTACATTCTTTCAGGTACGTTGCGTTCCATTGCGAAAAAAGAACAGCGTCAAATTCGTTTAACAAAAACCAAACTGATTTATTACAGCCTGAATCTTGAAATGACAAATTTAAATACAGGTGAAATTACCTGGGCGGATAACGTAGAAATTGCCAGAGAATCTTCTCGTCCTATTATTGGCTGGTAGTTATTTTAATCGACCACTTTAGTTTGTCTTGAAGCTAAAGTGGTCGATTTATTTTTCTGTACTATGCGTTCCTTTTTCGTGCGTTTATTATTGCTAGCCTGTGTTGTGCTAAGCGGCTGCGCGAGTGCGCCATTTGAAGAGGCGCAACGCCAGTTCAGGCAGGGTAATGCGGAAACCGCTCTGGTTTCTCTCAATAATCCCGATAACCATTCCAGTCGAAGTAAATTGCTTTTGCATATGGAAAAAGGGCTTGTATTACATCATCTAGCTGAATATGAAAAAAGTGCCCGAGAATTTTTACAGGCTTCAGCAATCATGGAAACGCAAGATTACATTAGTATTTCTGAGCAGGCAAAAACGTTAATCGTCAATGATGCATTGGCGGATTATCGTGGGGAATATAGCGAACGGTTGTTAGTACACAGTTATCAGATGATGAATTATCTGTTACTTGGTCAATATGATTCTGCTGCTGTAGAAGCTAGACAGGCACTTGAGGTTTTAGGGCAATATACCAAACCGCTGGCGAAAGACTGGTTTACTCATGCTTTAATTGGTTTGAGTTTTGAAAGTGTTGGTAAAGTTAATAATGCTTATATCGAATACAAAAAACTGGCTGAAAAAATGCCAAATGATGCAGCAATTGCAAAGCAGCTCTACTGGTTTGCAAAACGTTTAGGTTTTGCAGAAGCTGTTACAGAATATCAGGTATTGCTTTCTGATGAACAGAAAAAACTGGCGCCAGATCAATATGGTGAATTAATTTTATTTGTCGCAAATGGTGAGATACCGCTAAAAGTATCAGGTGATATTTTTGCACCGCCTGATATTCGGATTTCATTTCCGCGTTATGCCGGATTTGATGTGTCAGTCCCTGTGTTTAACGTTACCGTTTCGGATGAAAACAATAGTAGGGAAAATACAAACTTCAGCGCGATTTCTACTCGATTAGGTGAAGTGGCGCGAGGATCACTTGATGCTAGAGGTGCTGCGCTGTTACTTAAATTGTCAGCGCGGCTGGTGGCTAAACATGCGATCGTTAATAATGTAGGTGAGCATGATGAAGCCGCAGCACAATTGTTGGGCCTTTTGTTTTTTATATTAGAAGAAGCCGATACAAGAGGTTGGGGGACATTGCCCGCTAATTTAACCCTGTTACGCATTCCTTTATCGCCAGGAACACATAATATTGTGGTTACAGCGGACGGTGCTAATGACGCTACTAATGAAGATCCTAATAACGATACTAATAAGGAAGTTTTCAGCGTTGATAATATTCGTATCGTCGCAGGTCAACGTATTTACCGAAAAATACGTTATTAGCTCATTTTTGATTGTTCATTTACCTGATATTTTTGTCTTTAGCTTCTATAATTTCCCTATTATTTTTGTTTTGTTAAATTAATTTTAAAGAAGGTTTTTTATGTGTGGAATTGTCGGGGCAGTTGCTGAACGGAATGTAGCACCCATATTATTGGAGGGGTTACGACGCCTTGAGTATCGAGGCTATGACTCTGCGGGTATTGCGGTAATCGATAGCGATGATTGCATTAGTCGTGTCAGAAGAGTGGGCAAAGTTAAAGAATTGGCAGATGCTTTAGTCGATAATCAATTGAGTGGTGTAATGGGTATCGCTCATACGCGTTGGGCAACGCATGGCGAACCTAGTGAGCAGAATGCGCATCCACATGTGTGTAATAAATCGGTGGCCATTGTGCACAATGGCATTATTGAAAACCACAGTGAGCTTAGAAAAAAACAAAGCGAAGCCGGTTTTGATTTTACTTCGCAAACCGACACTGAAGTTGCAGTTCATCAAGTCGAACATTATCTAAAACAGGAAGGTGATCTTTTGTCTGCCGTGCGTTTGGCGGTTGCGGATTTTGAAGGTGCTTATGCATTGGGTGTTATGTCTAATGCGGAAAGAGATCATTTAATCGCAACACGTCGTGGTAGTCCGTTAGTAATCGGTGTTGGTATAGGTGAATATTTTATTGCTTCAGATGCGGCAGCTTTGTTGCCAGTGACGCGTCGATTTATCTATCTGGAAGAGGGTGATGTTGCAGATATCCGTACCGATAGTTTAGTTATCTATAATGATCAGGGCGATGTTGTCGAGCGTGAAATAAAAGAGTCCGAATTAAGTGCTGACGCAACAGCAAAAGGTGAATACCGCCATTACATGCTGAAAGAAATTCATGAGCAACCTTCCTGTTTGATCGATATTCTTGAAGGTCGAGTGGTTGGAGGGCAGTTGCAGGATACCGTGTTTGGTATTGCTGGCGAAAAAGTTTTAGATCGTGTTAAGGCGGTTCAGATTATTGCCTGTGGTACAAGTTATCATGCCGGTTTAGTGGCAGCTTACTGGTTAGAAGCAATTGCAGGTGTGCCTTGTCGTGTTGAGGTGGCCAGTGAATATCGTTATCGTGAAACAGTATTGGTCGATGACACTCTGGTTGTTACTATTTCACAGTCTGGCGAAACCGCAGATACCTTAGCTGCCTTGCGTGAATTAAAAGAATTAACCAATTTAACACTGTCAATTTGTAATGTACCGGAGAGTTCACTGGTGCGAGAAAGTGAGCTGAAGTTAATGACACGTGCAGGCCCAGAGATTGGTGTTGCTTCAACAAAAGCGTTTACCACGCAGTTGATCGCATTACTTATGCTCGTTGTGGCTCTCGGTAAACGTCGAAATTTGTCGGACGATAAAATTAAAAATTTATTTCGCCAGGCGCAATCCTTACCCGTTTTAATCGAACGTGTACTGAAAAATAAAGATGCGATAGATGAGTGGGCTGAAGAATTCACTGATCTGGAAAATGCTATTTTTATCGGGCGTGGAACGCTATTTCCGATTGCTTTAGAAGGCGCGTTAAAACTAAAAGAAATTTCTTATATTCATGCCGACGCTTACCCAGCGGGTGAATTAAAACATGGCCCAATAGCCTTAATTGATCATGAGTTACCAACGATTGCGATTGCCTCAATGGATGGTTTTGAAGGTAAGATAAAATCAAATATTCAGGAAATTTTGGCAAGGGGAGGCCGCGTTTATTTGTTTGCTGACGAACGCCTTGATGTGGCTGATTTGGGTGAGAATTGTAAGGTAATGAAAATACCTGCCGTTGAAGCTGAACTTGCACCCGTACTGTTTTCTGTTCCATTGCAGCTGTTTTCTTATTTTGTGGCAGTGCGAAAAGGCACAGATGTTGATCAGCCACGGAACCTGGCTAAATCAGTTACTGTTGAGTAATTATACAATCAGGTGATATAAAGTTGGGTCGTTAATTGATGGGTGGCACTCAACGATACATTCTAAATGTCAGATTAATTCTTGGCGTAGTTATACTTTTCATTTTCGGTAAGCAATGGGCCCAGTTTGATTGTGTTGTCCCTTTCATAACAAAGAGACTGCCTGTTTCTAGTGTTAATGAAACAGTTTGTTTACTGGTTTTATGTTTTAAAGAAAATTTTCTTTCTGCACCAAAAGTCAGGGATGCGATTGTTGGGTTGTATCCTAAAGTCTCTTCGTCGTCGCTATGCCAACTTACTCCTTCATCACCATTGTGATAAAGATTGAGCAAGCAGGAATTAAAATTCGAGTTGGTTAATTCTTCTACAATACTTTTTAAGTTGGTGAGGTCTTCAGTCCAGTCTAAAGCATGTTTTGTTGCGTGTGAATAGGTGTAAGCGTAATTGCTATCACCATACCAGGCGACTTTTCGTTTGGTGGTAATGTGTTTACCATAGATGATGAGCTGGTCGTTTTGCCATTTGATGGTGTCGAGTAAATGTTTTAAATAGTGCTCTGTTTCCTGATGTGAAAATATCGAACCAAAATAATTCGCCTCACCATCAAAAGGTAAGATATTAAGAGAAGGATCGTGCTCGATTAAATTCATTGTTGTTCGCTAACCCCTTCTCGGCAACTGCTCCTGCGTTGCCCTACCAACCTACATCCTTGTAGGTGTCCTTCTGAGAAGGGACTAAATCGTTTCAGGCTCAAACCCAATGAGGGGGTCAACATCTACTTCATAATCAATACCCTCAATACCAAAACCAAACAGTTTTAAAAACTCATCTTTGTAACCACGGTAATCAGTAATTTCGAATATATTTTCATTGGTGACCTGAGGCCAAATTTCTTTAACTTTCTTTTGCACATCATCACGTAACTCCCAGTCATCCATACGGATGCGTGAAGTGTCATCCAGATCAGCGCCGCTGCCTTTGTATAGTTGTGTGCGAAATAGGCGATTGATTTGTTCGATACAGCCTTCGTGAAT
>CAZCOZ010000147.1:0-5209 GCA_964500555.1 uncultured Thiotrichaceae bacterium
ATTGCAACTGACCCTGGCTCTGTAAAAGACTTCGAAGCTTTTTGCAAACAAACAGGTAATGAGCTAGTTTCAAGCGGTGAAGAAGACGGCAAATTCGCCTTCCTTATCAAGAAAGCAGCTTAAGTCCTTTTAAGCTTTACCCTAAGGACAAAAAAGTTGAGCCATCGACTTTCAGGCCCTGAGCGCAGAGAGACTATACTTTCTGCGGCTCAGGGCCTTTTTGCTAGCAAAGGATTTCACGGCGTCTCTGTTGATGAAATTGCTCGCGCGGTGCAGGTTAGCCCGGCTATTCTCTATCGTCACTTTGACTCCAAGCAAACCCTTTACCATGCCGTATTAGAAAAATTTTCCTGTCAGCGACAAAGTTATGTCGACACGATTGTTAACCATGGCACGCGTTTTGAAGATGCATTGGCTGGCATGACACATGTCTATATTGAAGGCATCGCCAAAAATCCTGACATTTTAAAAATTGAACTGCACAGCCTTCTCGAAGGCAATCCCGCAACGCATTACTTCTTTCAAAATCGATGGAAAAGTTTTACTGACTATATCGAGTTCGGTTTGAACGAATACCTTCCCTACGACATTCCCAACCGCGAAAAAACGATTCTAAGTGCCGGCTTAATGTTTCAGGGCATGGTGAGAGAAACGCTCATCCAGAAATGTTTACAACCGCAGGACAGATTAATTGATCTAAGCCTGTACGAACTCAGTCACGAGTTAGTTACATTGTTTTTACGCTCCTTTGGTATTCATAAAACACAACTATCCCGTAAAGCAAATATTTCCGCCGTTAAACACAGCTAAAAATTCAGACTGAAACTTGTCTCTACCTTATTTCCAATTCGCATAATTCATTAATATTTATTGAAAACTTTTCACGATTATGTAACACATACTGTCTTTTATTCAAATCGGGCTGACAGCGGAACTTTTTTCAGCTAAATTCCTCCCACCATAAATAATAAGAAACCATTACTACAGGCTTAAATACATGAGACTTAACAGCACAAATTTAACCAAACTTTTCCTTTCATTAACTTCTCTTGCGTTGTTAGCGCAATCACACTTAGCATTTGCAGAGGATTCTAACGTTAAGCGCCCTAACGTTAAAATAGAAACCAGTAAGGGCGATATTATCGTTGAACTGTATCCTGACAAAGCGCCCATTAGCGTCGCCAACTTTTTAAGCTATGTCGAAAGTGGGACCTACGACGGCACTATTTTTCATCGCGTAATAAAAGATTTCATGAATCAAGGTGGCGGTTTTACAGAAGACTTTAAGAAAGTTGCAGCAAAAGATCCGATTCAAAATGAAGCAAATAATGGTTTGAAAAATGTAAAGAACACCATCGCAATGGCACGAACAAATGCCCCACATTCTGCAACCAATCAATTTTTCATCAACACCAAAGATAATGCTTTTTTAGATCACACCAAAAAATCAATGCGTGGCTGGGGCTATACTGTATTCGGTAAAGTTATTGAAGGCGGAAATATTGTTGGCGCCATTTCACGAGTACCAACTGGCGCATCAGGCCCGTTTTCTCAGGATGTACCGCTCACACCGATTATTATCAAAAAGATAACGAAAATAGAAAAATAACGCATTATTAAATATATGTGACAACAATCATCAGTAACACTATTAGCTAGTGTTACTGATGATTGTTGAGCTGAATTAATTCGGGCAAAAAATATTCACTGACTAAAATAGGTTTTTCAGCAACACGGAAAACCGATCGCCTACCCCAAATATCTTCCTTTAATTTTGTATAGCGATATATTTCGCTGGTAGCTGGGAGCTTTGCAACTTGCACAGCTTCGCGCTGCATTGTTCGATCAGCAAACAGCATTGCACCCAAAGGTCGATTACCCATATTTGCATAACGCCTTTGCGCACCTTTGATGGTCGATGCTGGAATCACCGTTCGAGCATATACCAGCGGCTGCCCGTCACAACACAATAAAACTTTTCTAACCAGAGCAGAAGGAATACCAGACAATGACATAACCTCAGCCTCATCAGCACTAACTTTTTGCCAGCGTTGAGACATAACCTTCACAGAAAATTTTCCATCACAAACACTAATCATTCTCGCCGTTAACGAAGAAGTATCAAACAACCAGGGCAACAAAGCACCGTCAAGCGATTGATTAAATAGTTGATGTCGCCGATACCAGCGCTGTCGAGATTTCAAAATGATTTTAAATAACTAGAAAAAAAGAATCGAGCCATTTTAACGTAAAAGCACATCCAAGATATCAAACGCAGTGATATTTTTTGCATCTCAAAACAACAGCTAACTGTCAGTGCCTGCCCCATTTCGAATGTACATTCATATAGCCAAACCCCTCTTATTTCTTTGAACTAATTGATATACATGGCAATTGGCTGTATAACACCCTCTATCTCAGAGTTATACGGAACTGCATATCCCTGTTAACCGAGCTCCGCATATCTACCTAAAATCAGGAGTTTTGCGGCACTGTATATTTAACTTTAGCAGTCAAAAAAACAGAGATGAAGTGCACACGCAGGAGCACAAACAGGAAAATCATCCGAGAACCACATTGGATATATTATTTCTGGAAGCATGATAATTAAAGACTCCGCGGGGAATGAAACAACAGTCAATCCTGGAGAAACTTTTGAAATATGCCCTGGTCACGATGCGTGGGTTATCGGTGAGGAGCCTTGCGTAGCACTTGATTTTATTCCAGCGAAAATTAAACAATAACATTCAATTTAAATAATGGCTTATATTGCAAAACAACTGCTAGCAAGGAGAAGCAATGAATTTTGAAGAAATGACAGAGGAAGAGATACTTGAAATAGCAACACCGATCATGGATAACCTGATGGATGCATCCACGCGAATTGACCATGAAGCGCATGTAAAAGATTTCACTGACCGCATAAAAAAAATTATGACTAAAGAACATCTTCAGAAAGTTTGTGAGCAATATCAGGCTGAAAAAGGATTTTTTACTGACCGTCATCCTATAGCAGTATTTAAACGTCCTGATTCTGCGGCAGTTATATGGAAGCAGTCGTTTACTAAAGCAAAAGGTGAATTTGTGGCCGAAATGGTTTTAGTTAATAAAAACGGAAAGTATCTTTGTGATCACGCAATGGTATTCTAATAAAGTGCTAACAAATAGCTCCAGCGGACAATTTAAAGCGTCACTTTTTTTGCATACGCAAAAACGTGCCACTTTAAATTGCCGCTGAGCAAGGCGTTATGTGTAGATAAGTACAACAGCTCCCTTAGTATTAACCATCCAATTTAAAATCCTTACATATTCATATGCCCTTTTATTCAACTTGATATTAAGACGATCATCTGATTTAATATGTAAGACGACCATCTGAACTCAAAGAGGAATAAATATGATCACAATACTAGTTACAGGCGCTAATGGTTTTGTAGGTACGCATACACTAAAAAAATTAATGGGCTTTGAAGGAGTAAATTTAATTGCGGCATGTCGTGATAAATCAAAATTAATTGCCGAATTTAATGGAGAAGTGCGAGAAGGGGATTATCGAGACGATGATTATTTGGATAGAATGCTTGATGGTGTCGATGTCGTTTGTAATGCCATGGCATGGACATCACTATGGGGGCACAAAAAGCAATCACATAAATTATACTATCAGCCTACGATTAGGCTAATTGATAAAATAATTGAAAAGAAAATAAAACGGCTTGTTAATGTAAGTACCACTTCTGCAGCTTCCCCTGAAAAGTCCTCAG
This sequence comes from uncultured Thiotrichaceae bacterium, assembly GCA_964500555.1. Classification (GTDB taxonomy): domain Bacteria; phylum Pseudomonadota; class Gammaproteobacteria; order SZUA-229; family SZUA-229. Next base: position 3,765 of record CAZCOZ010000147.1, read on the forward strand.
ATGCCATGAATATCGGTATTCAAAGAGCTTTTTGGCCGCATTTATGTAATGTTATTGAGATTGAAAACTACATGCGAAGCAAGGCAAACAGTACCACTTCAATGATTAATATGCGTTTGGGTATTTTTGCTGGTGAGCATTATGCATTAGGCGTGTTACCTATATTGCTGCCACGTTTAAAAACGCATTTGGTTCCTTGGGTGGCTGGCGGTAAAACGAGCTTACCCGTAATTGATGGTCGAGATATTGGAGAAGCAATGAAGTGTGCAGCTTTTTCTGAAAAGCTCGATGGTTACCAAGCATTCAATATTGTAGGCAAAGAAGTACCAACTGTTAGAGACGTTATAGAATATATACATGGAAAGTTTGGCTATCCAAAGCCTCATTTTGGCGTGCCCTTTGCTTTAGCTTATCCTTTTGCTTGGTTAATGGAAAAGCTAGATCCAATTGTGCCTTGGGAGCCACTGATAACCCGTAGTGTTATTCATTTGTTAGAAGAAGTATCAGTGGATAATGAGCGAGCAACTAGAATTATCGGTTACCAGCCAAATCACAACTGGCGTGATGCGGTAGATAAACAAATAAATGAAATGAATAAAATACAAAAAACAGCAATGAGTATGTCTCGACCAATTGTATAATGCCTTAATAAGAGGTAACTTGTAATATTATGATTGCAAGAGAAAAAACAGAACAGCTTAAACAGCAGGTAATTGAGGCGGCTGATCAATTATTTTATAAAAAGGGGTATAACTTAACCTCGTTCAGTGATATTGCGGCTATTTCAAAAATACCAAGGGGTAATTTAAACTACTATTTTAAGACGAAAGATGAAGTCTTAATTGCCGTTATTGAATATCGTGTTAATGAAATGAAGCTGATGCTACAAGGCTGGGAGAAAGAATTTAAGACCCCTATTGAACGTTTGCAGCGATACGTAAAAATTATACCCAATGTTAAAAATGAAGTTATCAAGTATGGGTGTCCTATGGGCTCGCTTAATTCAGAATTAGGTAAAGTGCAACGTGACCTACAAATAATATCAAAAGAACAATTTAGTGTTTTTGAAAACTGGATTAAAAAACAATTCCAAGAAATGGGCTGGGGGAAAAAGTCAGATGAACTTGCTATGCATCTAATGGTTTTGACCCAGGGTCTTGCGACTATGACATATATACATCAAGACACACGATTAATTAAAAAAGAGTTGAAATTAACTACCAGTTGGCTTGTATCTCTCTCTAAAGAAAAAAATCAATAATTTTTATTACTGGTATAGCCATAATATACAAATGCACATAACAAATAGCTTCACCGGACAATTCAAAGCGGCACTTTTTTTGCTAAAAAAGCAGCAAAAACGTGCCACTTTAAATTGCCGGTGAGCAAGGCGTTGGGCGTGAAATAAAATTGGCTAATCGCAATTATTAAAGATAAAAAATTGT
>CAZCOZ010000148.1:0-5194 GCA_964500555.1 uncultured Thiotrichaceae bacterium
TGTATGAATTATTAATCCTGGCTTCAACAGGAGAGCTAAAGTGGCACTAAGTCTTGAAAGCAAGAAAAGCATTGTCGCTGAGGTTTCTGCAATTGCCGCCAATGCGCATTCAGCAGTCGCTGCTGAATATCGTGGTATTACTGTCGGAGATATGACTGCATTACGTGCCAAAGCACGTGAGGAAGGCGTATATCTGAAAGTCGCGAAAAACACATTGGTTAAGCGTGCTGTTGAAGGTACTGAGTTTGAGTGTATGCAGGATGAACTGGTGGGGCCGCTTATTATGGCGTTCTCTCAGGAAGATCCCGGTGCAGCTGCTCGACTTATTACGAATTTTTCGAAAGATAATGACAAGCTAATTGCAAAAGTGATTGCACTTGGTGGTGAAGTGTTGCCGATTGAGCAACTTGAAGCCCTGTCTAAATTGCCTACGCGTGATCAGGCTATTGCCATCTTAATGGCAACAATGAAAGCGCCAATCGAAAAATTTGTTCGTACCCTCAACGAGCCTACTGCGAAAATGGTTCGCACAATGGCTGCTGTACGCGATTCAAAATAGGCGAATATTGTAGTAATCGACGCTTTGTATTTTTAAAACAATTTAAATTTAAGTTTAAATCGTAAGTTTAAATATTAATAATTTAATACTTTAACCCGGAGAATAGTTATGGCTGTTTCTAAAGATGATATTCTGGAAACTATTTCTAATATGTCTGTAATGGAAGTTGTAGATCTTATTTCTGCAATGGAAGAAAAATTTGGCGTATCTGCAGCAGCTGCTGTAGCTGCTGCTCCTGCTGCTGGCGACGCTGGCGCTGAAGCTGCTGTCCAAGATGAGTTTGACGTTGTCTTCACTGGCTACGCTGAGAACAAGGTAGCAGCAATTAAAGCTGTTCGTGCGATTACAGGTCTTGGCCTGAAAGAAGCAAAAGATGCAGTTGAAAGTGCACCAACCGTTCTTAAAGAAGCGGCTTCTAAATCTGAAGCTGAAGACATTAAAAAGCAGCTTGAAGAAGCTGGCGCAACTGTCGAGCTTAAATAGAGGCATCGCGCTGAACTTGATTGCCCCTGCGGGGGTAGTGTAGTCAGCGACAGGTAAGGCTGGAAGCATTGTTTTAAAAGACAATGTTTTCCCGGCCTTTTCCTGTTTTCCGCTAAAAAGGAATAGTGTGTTGGGTCTGATATTCCTGACGTGATGTTTCTGAGATAGAGCGAAGCGGAAAAAATTTTAAGGCAGTGGTAAGCGTTTGTGTTGCGAGCGGCTGTTATAAAGGCAGTATCACAAGCAGTAGTACTAAATAATGTAGTAGCTGCATGATACTACGTCAATTAAATTTTAGATTAAACGAGGAAGACTGATGACATATTCTTTTACCGAGAAAAAAAGACTCCGTAAGGATTTCGGTAAGCGTCCACCTGTGCTGGATGTTCCCTATCTGTTATCAATGCAAATTGATTCATTTCGTGCGTTTTTGCAAGCAGAAAAAACTGCAAAACAGCGTTTAAGTACAGGCTTACAAGGTGCCTTCGAATCTGTTTTTCCGATCGTAAGTTACTCAGGGCATGTCAAACTACAGTTCGTTGAATACCGCTTGGGCAAACCGATTTTTGATGTTAAAGAATGTCAGCTTCGTGGTATGACTTACGCTGCGCCATTGCGCGTAGTGCTTCGTTTAGAAATTTACGACAAAGACAACAAAAAGAAAACCACGCCAAAAGAAGTTAAAGAGCAAGAAGTCTTTATGGGTGAAATGCCTCTAATGACCAATAACGGTACTTTTGTTATTAACGGTACTGAGCGTGTAATCGTATCGCAATTGCATCGTTCACCAGGTGTGTTGTTTGATCATGATAAAGGTAAAACGCATTCATCAGGTAAGATTTTATACTCTGCTCGCGTTATTCCTTACCGTGGTTCATGGTTGGATTTCGAGTTTGACCCTAAAGACAGTGTGTTTGTTCGTATTGACCGTCGTCGTAAGTTACCCGCGTCGATTTTGTTGCGTTCATTAGGTTATAACAATGAAGAAATCCTTGATATTTTCTTTGACAGTATTGAATACAGTTTTACTAAGGATGGTGTCAGTTTTCCTTTAGTGCCTGAGCGCCTTCGTGGTGACACGGCTAGTTTTGATATTACTGCGGGTAAAGAAGTTGTTGTAGAAACAGGTAAGCGTGTGACTATGCGTCACATTAAATTGCTTGAGAAGAAGAAAGTGAAAAAACTAAATGCGCCGCTTGATTATCTAGTAGGCAAAATTTTAGCGAACGATCTTATTGATGAAGAAACTGGCGAAGTGATGGTGCCGTCTAATTCAGAGTTCACCGAAGAGTTGATCGCTTTTGTTCAGGAAAAAGGCATTAAAAGTGTGCGTGTAATTTACACCAATGATCTTGATGTTGGTCCGTTTATATCGAACACATTGGCGGTTGATAGCACTACGACCAAACTGGAAGCGCAGGTAGAAATTTATCGTATGATGCGCCCAGGTGAGCCGCCAACAAAAGACGCAGCAGAAAACTTATTTAATAATCTGTTCTTCTCAGAAGATCGTTACGACATTTCAACGGTTGGCCGAATGAAGTTTAATCGTCGTATGCGTCGTGATACATCAGAAGGTTCAGGTGTGTTATATGATCCGCGTCATTTTAGTGGGCGTAAAGATGACTTCGCTAAAGGCCTGTGTGAAAAATTAGGTGACGACTCCGATATTATCGCAGTAATGAAAGAGCTGATTTCTATTCGTAACGGTAACGGTACGGTTGATGATATCGATCATTTGGGTAATCGTCGTATCCGTAGTGTTGGTGAGATGGCGGAAAATGTTTTCCGTGTTGGTCTGGTTCGTGTTGAACGTGCAGTAAAAGAGCGTTTAACAACTGCGGAGCAAGACGGCCTAATGCCACAGGAGCTAATCAATGCTAAGCCTGTTGCTGCGGCAGTGAAAGAGTTCTTTGGTTCGAGTCAGCTGTCTCAGTTCATGGACCAAAATAATCCATTATCAGAAGTAACACATAAACGTCGTATTTCAGCTTTAGGCCCAGGTGGTTTAACACGTGAACGTGCTGGTTTTGAAGTACGTGATGTGCATCCAACACATTACGGTCGTGTTTGTCCGATTGAAACTCCTGAGGGACCGAACATTGGTTTGATTAACTCGCTTTCTGTTTACGCGCGTACCAATGAATATGGTTTCCTGGAAACGCCTTATCGTAAAGTTATTAAGAGTGTAGCAACAGACCAAATTGATTACCTGTCTGCGATTGAAGAAGGTGGTTTTGTTATTGCGCAGGCAAATGCGAGCTTGAGTAATAAAGGTAAGCTGACTGACGAAACGGTTTCATGTCGACACATGAATGAGTTCGCCTTATATGCGCCTGCAGAGGTGCAGTACATGGATGTTTCGCCAAGGCAGATTGTTTCGGTTGCGGCTTCGTTGATTCCATTCCTGGAACATGATGATGCTAACCGTGCGTTGATGGGTTCAAACATGCAACGCCAGGCAGTACCAACGTTACGTGCGGATAAACCGTTAGTCGGTACGGGTATGGAGCGTACGGTTGCACATGATTCAGGTGCTTCGGTTGTTGCCACGCGCGGCGGTTTAATTGATTCTGTTGATTCGGGTCGTATTGTAATTCGAGTTAATGACAAAGAAGCGGCTGATGGCGCGACGGGTGTTGATATTTATAACCTGACCAAATACACGCGTTCAAACCAGAATACCTGTATTAATCAGCGCCCAATTGTTCGTGTTGGCGATAAGGTTGCACGTGGTGACATTATTGCTGATGGTCCATCAACCGATATGGGTGAACTGGCATTAGGTCAAAACATGTTAGTGGCGTACATGACCTGGAATGGTTACAACTTCGAGGATTCCATTATTATTTCGGAGCGTGTGGTTGAGGAAGATCGTTACACCACTATCCATATTCAGGAGTTAAGCAGCGTTGCGCGTGACACTAAACTGGGTTCGGAAGAAATTACCGCAGACATTCCAAACGTAAGTGAAAGCCTGTTATCTAAACTGGATGAGTCAGGTGTGGTTTATGTTGGTGCGGAAGTTAAACCGGGTGACATTCTGGTTGGTAAAGTGACGCCTAAAGGTGAAACGCAACTTACTGCAGAAGAAAAATTATTACGTGCCATCTTTGGTGAAAAAGCCTCTGATGTAAAAGATTCATCATTGAGAGTAGGTGCAAGTACTTTCGGTACAGTGATCGGTGTGCAGGTCTTTACCCGTGATGGTGTTGAAAAAGACAAGCGTGCAATGGAAATTGAAGAAACTGAAATCGCTTCGGTTAAAAAAGATGTCGATGCGCAATGGCGTATTATTGAAGGCGATTTATTTGCTCGTATGCAAACCGCGTTTAGCGGCAAGGTCGCATCGGGTGGTCCAGGCAGTTTGAAATCGGGTGATAAAGTAACAGCAGCTTATCTGAAAGAGCTGGACAAGAAGGACTGGTTCCAGATTCGTCTTAAGGATGAAAAAGAAAATGCGCGTATTGAAGCGTTAACCAAGCAGCATAAAGAGCAGCGTGAACTGTTAGATGCTTACTTTACTGAGAAGAAAGATAAGCTGACAGCGGGCGATGATCTTGCGCCTGGCGTATTGAAAATGGTTAAGGTTTATCTTGCCGTTAAACGTCGCATGCAACCTGGCGATAAAATGGCGGGACGTCATGGTAACAAAGGTGTGGTTTCTATTATTGTTCCAGTTGAAGATATGCCGCATACCGCTGATGGTACGCCGGTTGATATCGTTTTGAATCCACTGGGTGTGCCTTCACGTATGAACGTGGGTCAGGTTCTGGAAACACATCTTGGTCTGGCTGCAAAAGGTCTGGGTGATGTTATCGGTAAGATGCTGGATGAGAAAAAATCCGTCACCGAGATTCGTAAATTCTTAAATGCAATTTATAATCACAATCAAAATAAAGTTGATTTAAAAGAGTTTAGTGATGAGGAGTTGCTCGATATGGCGCACAACTTACGCAAAGGTGTGCCCATGGCAACACCCGTGTTTGATGGTGCTTCAGAGGAAGAAATTCATCGCATGTTAGAACTGGCAGGCATGCCTGTTAGTGGTCAAACAGAATTGTTTGATGGTCGTACGGGCGAGAAATTCAGTAACCCAATCACCATCGGTTATAAATATATGCTGAAACTGAATCACTTGATTGATGACAA
>CAZCOZ010000149.1:0-5061 GCA_964500555.1 uncultured Thiotrichaceae bacterium
CGCAAGAGTACAAATAATACTTATATCGGCTGTATGTTTAACAGCCAGCGCAGCTCTATTAATTACTTTGACGAAAAGCAGACGCTGCCAGATGATGTTTGTTCAATAGTTTATAAAACTCGGTACGATTGCGTTTGGCAAGTTTTGCCGCTCGCGTTACATTGCCTTCTGTCATTTGCAATAAGCGAATCAGATACTCTTGCTCAAACTCCTGTTGCGCTTCGGCCAAAGGTGCCAACCCGGAAGTTTTTCCACGCAATGCCTGAATCACTAGCTGCGCTGAAATAACAGGGGTGTTGCTGAGCACAGCAACTTGCTCGACAACATTCAATAATTGTCTTATGTTGCCCGGCCAGGGTGCTGCCATCATATGCTGTAATGCTTCAGGAGAAAATGATTTTGCGGCACAATGTTTTGTTTTATGCAAAATTTTGTGTAAAAAATGTTTTGCCAATAAGGCAATATCTTCACGACGATCGTCCAGAGAAGGTATTTCTAATATCACAACATTCAAGCGATAATACAAATCTTCCCGAAAAGTTTTGTTATCTATCGCCTGCTCAAGGTTAACGTGTGTTGCAGATATTATTCTTACGTCAACAGCTATCATCTTATTTGAACCCACCGGGCGCACTGCTCTCTCTTCCAGCACTCGCAATAATTTGGCCTGAAAATCCAGCGGCATATCACCGATTTCATCGAGAAACAAAGTGCCATGATTCGCTGTCTCAATCATACCGGTGTGGTTTTTATCAGCGCCGGTAAACGCACCTTTTTTATGGCCAAACAGCTCTGACTCTAAAAGATTGTTAGGGATGGCTGCACAGTTAATTCCGACAAAAGATTCTTCACTACGTGGACTAGCCTGATGAATTGCCTGAGCCAGCACTTCTTTGCCTGTTCCACTAGCACCGTGAATCAAAATACTTACCTCTGATCTGGCAAGACGTTGCGCTTGTTCGAGCAATTTCTCCATTGCTAGACTCTGCGTTATGATCCCCGCACGCCATGATTGGTCAGTGAAATCGTTTTTTGTGCTGTCAAGCGCATGACCTTGTTGCAAAGCTTGGTGTATTTCTCTTAGTAAATGTTGACTTTCAAATGGCTTGGTTAAATAGCTAAAAATACCTTTACGAGTTGCATCTACAGCACCGGCAATAGTACCGTGTGCCGTTAATAATATCACCGGCAAAAACGGGTACTGTTGATGTATACGATCAAATAGAGCTAAGCCATCCATTTCCCCCATACGCAAATCAGTAATCACCAGATGTGGTTTATATACCGCTAAACGCGCCAATGCATAACGCGCATTTTCTGCTGTTTCAATATCGTAACCAGAATTTTTTAACCGAATCGATAACAGTTTTAACAAACCAACATCATCGTCAACCAATAAGATTTTATATGTTTTCATGGCACACTATTCTTCGATCGGGCTAATTACTGAACGTTCTTTTTTGTCAATTTCTATTTCGATGTTCTTTAACTGGTCAAGCTGGGACTGCAAGGTGTTGAGATGATTTCGTAGTACAGTATTTTGCGTCTGAATCTTCTGAATTTGTTCACGTAATTGACTATTTTCCTGTTCAATATCTTTTAGGCTCATCTCACGTGCCGCAAAAATTTTAAGTAAATTCTGCCGTTGAGACACATGCCGCAATAGCATATTGTTAAATCGCTGATCTTTATCAGATAGTATTTCTCTGTCCTTTAGCTCTGTCAATATCACCAGTGCTTTTGCATCGCATTGCTGTTTCCCATCTGGCATGCTTAACCTGACTGCTTGCCGCAGTTTTAGACACGCATCCGATCCATCTTCGATAGCCAGACTGTGCAATTTTTCTGTATCCAGATTATTCTCAACCACCGTTTTCGGAACGTTATAATAATTTATCAAATCATCACAGGGGGCTGATTTTATTTTTACCTCGTTCAACATACAGCCTGTTTGAAAAATAAGTATGATAAGCAATATTTCAAACCTAAGTATGCTTTTAGCCGCGTACATTATTTTTCCCTAAGCCTACAAAGGTAGACGCACACGAAAATGCGCACCGATTGTTGAGTTAATTACAGAAATTGATCCTCGATGCAGTAGTACGTACCGATTAGCAATTGCCAGACCAAGACCAGTTCCTGATACAGAACCCTGATGCGCATTGTCTCCCTGATAAAAGGGTTCAAATATTCTGGCTTCATCCTGCTGATTGATTCCTGAACCATTATCGACAATATCCATCTGCGCATAATTTTTGTACTCGATTAATGATATATCGATGCGAGAGTTTTTTGGTGAATGCTTAATCGCATTTGACAGCAGGTTATCTATTACTGTGGTCAATTGAACAACATCTCCTTTTAGTTTCATTTCCATTAAGTTGGTATGCACCGTTACAGAGCTGGACATAAATTCCAACTGATGTTTATTTATTGTTCTCTGAATCAGTTGATCAAATAATATCGACTCAGCATGATCTGGCTTTTTCTGGCTTAATGCTAAGTTAAAATCTAACAGCGCTTCAACTTCTTTTTGTAACTGTAAATCATTTTTATGCAGTATGTCGACAATTTCAGTTTGGTCAGGTGTTAATGGACCCGCAATTTTATCTTGTAACAGCGCAATGCCTTCATGTATCGCTGTTAATGGCGTTTTCAGTTCGTGTGAAACATGTTGTAGAAATATACGTTTTTGCTGATCAATTTCAGCCAACTGCTGCCGTAACCAGTCTAAGCGCCGACCTAACTGTCGTATATCCTGCGGCCCTCCTACACTAATTGGATCGGTAAAATCTGCACTTCCCAATTTGTTTATGATGTCACTAAGCTGGTGTAGTGGGCGTGTAATAATAACGCTAAATACAGTTGCAATTAATAAGGCCAACGGTATTAATGCTAACACCTGAAATAATAATAAACGTTCTACACGATTAATTCGTTCACTCATTAGTCGGCTTTCTTCACTAACACTGCGACTAACATCTAGCGGCAGATCACTTATCAGAGCAGATAAGTCAGACAGTTTTTTTAACGCCGAAGTTCCATCTGGTTTTTTAGTGGCTTGTTGTAATTTTTCATAAAGCGGTTTTTCGGCAGAGATTAATCGTTCAATCCGTTCACGAATAATGGCGTTCAATGGGTTTTCACGGAAGCTTTGTATACTATTCAGTAACTGTTGGCGTTGATCTTTATAGCGTTGTAAAAGCGCAGTTTCACGCAGCACCCAGTACTGTCCGGCTGTGCGTTCCAAATTGAGTACCTGTGAAACAATAACTCGACTGGTTTCGGTTGTAGATGATGTTTCAGATAAGGTTTGTTGCATTTGCTTTGATAATGAATCCACCTGGTAAAAGGTACTGATTAACGCAATCGTTAATGGTAGTACTACCAGAAAAAAACCAATCAGAATTAACTGCCTGATGGAAGTTGCTACTGTAAGTCGCAAATCATCTACTCCCTGATATATGGATTAGCCAAGAATGACAAGTCTATCTTAATGATGGATTTTTTTATCGCAATTTTCCATTTCTATCTCAAATTTACCGTCGTCATTTAGCGACAGTCACTAACGCTAGCTGCAATCAGTCTGTGCTGGACTTTACCCGTTTTAGATGTCTCCCATTAACGACACCTTGGCGTCTATTAAAATCTCTATAATCAAGTAACACATTGATATACAAGGATAAACGGATATTGGCACGGGGCATGCATATACTTACTGCAACGACAAGTCTTTCAGGCTTATCGGTAAAGCAACTTACTTAATAACTTCGGAGAATCAACATGTTAAAAAAATTAACGATTGCTGCAATCGCACTACTGGCTTCAGGCGCTGCCGTTGCTACGGATAAAAACCTGCATTCAGATCTGGACATCAACAATGATGGCGGGATAAGTCAAGAAGAAGCCGCAGCATTGCCCGGCTTGAATGATAAATGGGTTAAGCTGGATAAAAATGCCGACGGCATGTTAGATCAAGCTGAATTTGCCAAACTGGAATTTATAGATTCCGTTTCTGAGTAGTCCTAGTTGATGGCTGCTAATGCGGTTTTGTCTCTGTACCACCCCTCAGAGATTCTGCTAAACAGCTTTCAACATTGTCTTTCACAAAAGGAAGGGCGTTAACCAGACTCTGCTAGCCTGCAGGGTCTGGTTATTTTACTGTGCTGCCTGCAGCGCGCTATCCACGCCGAAACTTGCCTGTTGCACCTGAGAGATACATTGATTGAGCGATAATATTGGCGGATCAAAGGACATCGCAAACGGTGCTGCTCGCATCAATGTTGAGATACCGATAATTTGTCGTGCATCTCCGGGAAGGATTGCCGCATAAATGTCTTTAATCAAACAGTTACCCCCCAGATTAATCGATGAAATACGGTATAACGGAACCACCCTTTCCGAACCATCCGCCATTGTTCCTAACAACTTTTTCACAAAATGTGCTCGACCTTGTTGATTAAGACTAGCCAGTGTTTTCTCATTAATTACAGAATAGGCAGAACCTGTATCCACCAGCATAGAATATTGTCCAGCACCTATTATTTCAGCATCTATATAATAAGTATTAGCACCATGTGTTTGCATTGGAATTTGTTGTTGCTCAGACTCAGGCACCGCCCCAAGCCAGGGAGAAGCCAGCATAATAAACACCGAGAGTAACTTTTTCATCTTTTTCCCTCATTATCTACAGGCTATGTCGTTAGCCCAAATTTATGTAAAAACTGTTTGCATCATTTAGGGATAGCCAATAAAACACCGATTCATGCCAGGCACTTACTTCTTAAACTGTAGCTCAAAAATGTCGTTTAAAAGCAAAAAAACCGGCTTTTATTGCTTACATTGACAACACCTTCACCGCAATTACTTAACCAATATAAAACAATATTAACTAAAAAACCTTGATTAACCTCCCATATTTCTCTTACAATACACCTCAATGAGAACAATTAGAGAACAAAATGGCGAGACAAGCAATACTCACCGACAAACAAAGACTTACCCTGGATTTCATCGAACGCTATGTAGCCATTCATACCGTGCCGCCCAAACTACAGGAAA
>CAZCOZ010000150.1:0-5041 GCA_964500555.1 uncultured Thiotrichaceae bacterium
ATAATGTCGAGCTAGATACGAGTGTGCACTGTATCACATATTTTTAATTTGGCTATTTTCTATCGCCATGGGTTTTTTAGAAATGCGCTTTTAATATTAATGTAAGCAATTGATTGTTAATAAATAATAACTGATTATTGTGCTTTATTAAGGCTGAATTATTGCATTTGTATAAAAATGCTAATTTAGTTTCAAATGTAGTCGCTTGTTATATACTTGAGCAATGAGTTTACAGTGCTACAGGAACAGAAATGTTGGGTAAACAATTTAACATTGTTTTGCTTGCCGCCGTGTCAGGTTTGCTGGCAGGCGAAGTCCTTGCCAATGCTGCCGGCATTTCAGGCTACGATGGCTTTAGTGCCACCTGTGCTAGTTGTCATACCGGTTCACCCTATATTAATGATAATGGCTCCTCCAATACCCCAACTATTTTGGGTTCGACCAGCAGAGCCATTGGCACAATAGGTTCCTATTCGGTAAGAGCCGGAACGTCGAATGCAGTGGAAAATGGCTTCAATGCCGCGGTTCGCAATGCCGGAGGAACAGCGGTGGGTACGTTCAGCTCATTAGGGAGCAGCGTCGAAGCTGGAAGCGATAATGATGTGCGGCAATCTGCACCGACAGCAGCAAGATTTACCTACTCCTTTAACTGGAGAGCACCCACTTCCCCCGGCTCATTTACCTTATATGCCTGTGTCAATCAAGTGAACGGTAATAACGTTGATGGTGCCACAGATGGTCCGCCATTATGTGGTACTCGATCTATTTCAGTCACCAATACGCCGCCGAATGCAGTTAATGACACCGATATAACAACGGAAGCTAGTACGGTTCAATTAAATGTGAAAGACAACGACAGTGACGGCGACAGCGCTGTTTTTCAAACATTAACGGTGACCTCGGTCTCGCAACCCTCTAATCCGTCCCCCAATGGCACAACCTTTGAAAGTGGTTTTATTGATGGACGGGTCACTTACAACCCCAATGGCCAGTTTGAATTTTTGGCGGCGGGTGAGAGTGCCACCGATGTTTTTACTTATGTATTATCAGATGGTTTCAACACCGATACCGGAACCGTAACCATTACCATTAATGGTCAGAACGATTCCCCCTCGGTTAGTGTTAATGGTTTTCGGTTATTTCAGGAAGGTGATTCACCGGTCACTCTCGATAGTTTTATCTTTGTTTCAGACCCGGACAACAGTGATCTGATTAATCGTGCCAGAGTGGTTATTTCAAACTTTCAATCCGGTCAGGATGTGCTTGCCTGTACCGGTACACTGGGGGTAGGCAACCTTACTGGGATTACATCGTGTAGTTTTAGTGCCGGCACACTCACTTTACTGGGTAACACCTCCCGTGGTAATTATGCCAATGCTTTGGAGACGGTCACCTATGAAAATACGTCGCTGAATCCGACCGCGGGAAATCGTACAGTGACGTTTGTTGTAAGGGATGATAACTTCTCTACAAGCGCGACCGACACTGTCACGGTGAATGTTAGTGCAGTCGATACGGCACCAGAAATCGCTAACTTTACGGGTATTGCTGCATTTACTGAAAACTTATCGGTGGTGGTCGATGCTGCGGTTAGTTTCAGTGATGCTGACAGCACCCTGTTGAATCAGGCAGTGATGACATTGACTACAAATGCCGCGCCAGCAGAAGATGTGCTGGTTTGCCCCAGCGGTCTCGCTGCGGGACTAAGCTGTAATTATATTGCACCAACCTTAACCTTTAGCAGCGCCTCATCCAATACCTTTAGTGAATATGCATTAGCGGTTGAAGCGGTGACTTATACCAATTCGTCCGATGCACCGAGCACCTTGACCAGAACCATTGCCTTAAGCATTCGAGATGATAGTAATACCACCAGTGGGGTTGCTAATAAATCCATTTCGGTTGCGGCGACCAATGATTTGCCTGAAGTTGTGATAACGGCAGGGACACCAACGCTGGTGTATGCAGAAACAAATCCAGCTAGCGTGATCGATGCGGGAATATTAGTCAGTGATGTCGATACTGGCGCGATGATAGACCGCGCGGAAATTCAGCTAACAACAAATTATGTCAGCACAGAAGATGAGCTGGCTTGCGGTACGCCTGTGACCGGCGTTAACTGCGCAACGTTTAACACCGCAACGGGATTATTATTGTTAACAGGAAATACCAGTGTAGCGAATTACCAGACTGCATTGCGGCGCATTACATATGTTAATACTTCATTAAATCCTGTGGTCAATACTCGAAGTGTAACCTTCCGTGTGCGTGATGAGCAGAGTGTTTTCAGTGCGATTGATACAGCAAGTATATCCGTCAGTTCGCTGAGTACAGCACCGGAAATCACCGGTTTTTCCGGTACCGCTGCCTTTATTGAAAACTTGTCGGTGGTGATAGATAGCGTTGTGGCTTTCAGTGATAGTGACAGTGCCCTGTTAAATCAGGCGGTAATGACATTAACCACTAATGCTGTGCCTGCAGAAGATGTACTGGTTTGCCCCGGTGGTCTTGCTACGGGTATCAGCTGTAATTATATTGCGCCAAGTTTAACCTTTAGCAGCGCCTCATCCAACACCTTTAGTGAATATGCGTTAGCGGTTGAAGCAGTGACTTATACCAATTCGTCCGATGATCCCAGCACATTGACGCGAACCATTGCCTTAACCATTCGAGATGACAGTAATACTACCAGCGCGGTAGCAAGTAAGCTCATTTCTGTTGCGGCAACGAATGATCCACCTGAAGTTGTGATAACGGCAGCTTCGCCAACGCTGGTGTATGCAGAAACAAATCCAGCCACCGCAATCGATGCGGGCGTAGTGGTCAGTGATGTTGATACCGGTGCGATGATCAATCGGGCAGAAGTTCAGCTAACGAGCAATTATGTCAGCACGGAAGACGAACTGGCTTGTGGCACAGTTGTAACCGGCGTCAACTGTGCCGCATTCAATACCGCAACGGGATTATTATTGCTAACAGGAAATGCCAGTGTAGCGAACTACCAGACTGCATTACGGCGCATTACTTATGTTAATACTTCATTGAATCCAGTCGTTAATACAAGAAGTGTAACCTTCCGCGTGCGTGATGAGCAAAGTGCCTTCAGTGTGATTGATACGGCAACCGTGTCTGTGAATGCGGTGAATACAGCGCCGACAATCACAGGGTTTTCTACCGTGGCGGCATATACCGAAAATGCCTCTGTTGTGGTCGATAGTGCTATTACCTTAAATGACAGTGATAGCGTAATGCTGAATCGGGCACAAATGAGCCTAACCACGAACGTTGTACTGACAGAAGATGTGCTGCTGTGTCCGCCTGGTTTGGCGACGGGGTTGAGCTGTAATTATGTTGCGCCTGATTTGACATTAAGCAGTGCTACAGCGAATACCTTGGCAGATTATGAAGCCGCTATTGAAGCGGTGAGTTATATCAATACCTCTGAGAACCCCAGTACTCTTATACGAACGATTACCCTCACGGTTCGTGATGATAGTAATACCAGCAGTAATGTTGCTGCGAAATCGATATCAGTGACGGCAGTAAATGATCCACCGCTAATAACATCAGTGGCGGCACCAACAACGGTTACTGAAAACGCAGTATTTAGCTATACACCGACGGTTTTAGACCCGGATGATTTCCCCGCAGGTATCACTTTTACGATAAGTAATGCGCCACTCGGTCATACCTTTGATACTTTGACAGGTGCTTTTAGCTGGACACCGCCGCGCACGAACATCTTTAATAACGCCGTTGCAAGTTTTATTATCTCGGTGGAAGACGGCAATGAAGATGTTTCCGCGCCCAATGCTGAAACTATTAATTTGATAATAAGCCCGCCCGATATTCATGATGGTGATGGCGTAGCAGATTATGCAGATAACTGCCGCAATATCCCCAACGCAGGTCAGGAAGATTTAGATAACGATACTGTATTTATTCTGCCGCAGCTTGATGCTAGTGGCATACCAGCAGGCGGTGATGTGGATTTCGCAGCAACCGATGCCAATGGCTTTGCCACCGGCGGTGATATTTGTGATGCAGACGATGATGGTGATGGCATTCCCGATTCGATCGAAGACAATGAAGACTTTCCATTCCTTGATTCAAGAAATCCTGCCGATGCAGCGCTCGATGAAGACGGTGATGGTTTAACAAATTTAGAAGAATACAATAATGATACTAACGGAACGACCATTAATTCAGACGGTACCAGTCCCATTGTAAATGCGCCCGCTGACATTTCGATAAACGCGACTGGTTTATTAACCGCCGTCGATCTTGGTAGTGCAACCGGTTTTGATAGCACTGATGGTGAGCTAACATTATTTAAAGTGGCATTAAATGAAACCGTTGCAGACTGTGAGGCATTGACGGCACTGGAAACCGATATTGAATCATTCCGCCCCGGACGGCACACGGTAACTTGGGTGAGCTGTGATAGAAACAAAAATCTTGCCAGTGATAATCAAATCGTCAGCGTGAAACCACTGGTTAGTGTCTCAGCAGGGCAAACCATTGGCGAAGCACAGGCAGTGCTTATACCGGTTGTGTTGAACGGTGATGCCATCGCCTATCCAGCGGTGATTGATTACACCTTAACCGGTACTGCGATTGCCGGTGAAGATCATGACGGTGGTGTAACGGGAAGCGTAACCATTGCGGCAAAAGGTGACATTGGCAACATTCGTTTTAACACCATTAATGACGCTATTGTAGAAGACGAGGAAACGGTGATTGTTACTTTAACCGCGCCAGTCAATGTCGCGCTTAGTAATGCTGTTCGTCACATCGTCACCATAACCGAAGCGAATATTGCACCGCAGGCATCATTGCGCGTCACACAGCCTGCTGCTGCTCTTGATGTAAATAAGGGCAATACACTCTACACAGCGGACGGCATGGCAACCATTACCATTGACGCAAAAGATGGCAATGGTGATGTTATTAGCTTTGACTGGAGCGCAACGGATGCGACATTATTAGCAGCGGCAACGATTAGCAATGGACAGATTGATTTTGATCCCGCGGCATTAGT
>CAZCOZ010000151.1:0-4961 GCA_964500555.1 uncultured Thiotrichaceae bacterium
TTTCATGACGCGATATATTTTCGTTACGGGTGGTGTGGTTTCTTCATTAGGCAAAGGTCTTGCTTCTGCTGCGGTAGGGGCAACGCTGGAAAGTCGCGGTCTTAAAGTGCGGATGATGAAGCTGGATCCGTATATCAATGTCGATCCCGGAACCATGAGCCCATTCCAGCATGGTGAAGTGTTTGTTACCGAAGACGGTGCGGAAACAGATTTAGATTTGGGACATTACGAACGTTTTGTCAATACGCCAACAGGCAAATCCAGTAATTTCACTACCGGCAAAGTTTACGAAAGTGTTATTCGCAAAGAACGTCGCGGCGAATACCTTGGTGGTACGGTACAGGTTATCCCGCATATCACCGATGAAATTAAACGCCGGATTAAAGCAGGCGCGGGTGATGCTGATATCGTTATGGTTGAAATTGGTGGTACGGTGGGTGACATCGAGTCATTGCCGTTTATGGAAGCCATTCGCCAGATGGGTGTGGAGCTGGGCCGCGAACATGCGATGTTTATGCACCTGACGCTTGTACCTTACATTAAGACGGCGGGCGAAGTTAAAACCAAACCAACACAACATTCGGTAAAAGAATTACGTTCGATTGGTATTCAGCCAGATTTATTGCTTTGTCGTTCTGAGCAACTGCTTGGTGAAGATGATCGCAAAAAAATTGCACTGTTTACCAATGTGCCAGCAAAAGCGGTTATCTCAGCAAAAGATTTAGACAATATTTATAAAATTCCAATCTGGTTGCACGACCAGGGTGTGGATAACATCATTACTGAGCAGTTCCATTTAGATAATAAAGCGGCTGATTTATCGGACTGGCAAAAAGTGATTGATGTAATGGCGAACCCGGCGCATGAAGTGACCGTTGGCATGGTCGGTAAATATGTCGAGCTAACCGAATCTTATAAATCGCTAAATGAATCTTTATCGCACGCCGGCATCCATAATAATGCACACGTTAATATTCGTTATATTGATTCTGTTGTATTAGAGGCAGGCAACACCTCTGTGCTGGATGAACTGGATGCAATTTTAGTCCCCGGTGGTTTTGGTGATCGTGGTATTGAAGGCAAGATTGCAGCGATTAAATATGCGCGTGAAAACAAAGTGCCTTATCTTGGAATTTGTCTAGGTATGCAACTGGCAGTAATTGAGTTCGCTCGCAATGTTGCAGGTCTAAAAGGTGCGCACAGTAGTGAGTTTGATGCTAATACAAAGCACCCGGTGATCGCATTGATTACAGAATGGCAAGATAAAGATGGTCGTATTGAGAAACGTGATGCAAACTCAGATTTAGGTGGCACGATGCGTCTGGGTGGCCAAACTTGTGAATTACTACCTAACACGCTGGCGCGTTCAGCTTATGGTGCGGATACGATTGTCGAACGTCATCGTCATCGTTATGAATTTAATAATCATTATTTAGAAAAATTAACTGAGGCGGGTTTAGTGATTGGTGGTAAATCGAGTGATGGTAATCTGATGGAAATGGTTGAAATATCGCAACAGAAACACCCATGGTTTTTGGGTTGTCAATTCCATCCTGAATTTACTTCGACGCCACGAAAAGGTCACCCCTTGTTTACAGCTTATATAAAAGCGGCGCTTGCACATCAGGCGACTGCGACTGGTGTTGCGGAAGCGACTGCTTAACCATCCTTAACTAATCTACGTGGGAAAATTTGAATGAAGCTTTGTGATTTTGAAGTTGGGCTTGATAAACCACTGTTTTTAATCGCAGGTCCCTGTGTGATTGAAAGCGAAAAAATGGCGATGGAAACTTCGTCGCAATTAAAAGAGATTACCTCGAAACTGGGTATTCCCTTTATTTATAAATCCTCTTTCGATAAAGCCAATCGCTCTTCAGGCACAAGCTTCCGTGGTCCTGGTATAGCGGAAGGTTTACGCATACTGCAAAAAGTGAAAGATGAAGTAGGCGTTCCCGTATTAACCGATGTGCATGAAGACACGCCGATGGATGAAGTGGCGAGTGTGGTTGATGTATTACAAACACCGGCTTTTTTATGTCGTCAAACGAATTTCATTCTCAAGGTTGCTAATGCAGGTAAACCCGTAAATATCAAAAAAGGGCAGTTTTTAGCACCAGGTGATATGAAAAATGTGATCGATAAAGCACGTTCTACCGGCAATCAAAATATTATGGCCTGTGAGCGCGGTGTTTCTTTTGGTTATAACAATCTGGTTTCCGATATGCGTTCGCTTGCGATTATGCGAGAAAGTAATTGCCCGATCGTTTTTGATGGCACGCATTCGGTACAACTTCCTGGTGGTCAGGGTACATCGTCTGGTGGGCAACGTGAACATATTCCGGTGTTAGCACGCGCAGCCGTAGCAGCGGGTATTTCTGGTTTGTTTATGGAAACGCATCCTGACCCAGCGAATGCGTTGAGTGATGGGCCAAATGCATGGCCGTTGCAGAAAATGGAATCGTTGCTCTCTGTTTTAATGCAGGTCGACAGTTTGGTTAAAAGTAACACTTTGCATGAACTGGATTTATAAGATTTTGATAGAGCAAGCTACGAAAATATACAACACTTAATACTAAAAAAACAGTCCCTTCTCCCTCCGAGAGAGGGAGTTGACATAATTTAATCTTCTTTATTTTAGGAACAACAATGTCCAACATAACAAAAATACACGCACGCGAAATCCTTGATTCACGCGGTAACCCAACACTGGAAGCAGAAGTCACTTTAGAAAGTGGTGCGTTCGGTCGTGCAGCCGTACCCTCAGGTGCATCAACAGGTGTTCGTGAAGCCTTAGAACTTCGTGATGGTGATAAATCGCGCTACCTGGGTAAAGGTGTTACAAAAGCGGTTAATAATGTGAATACTGAAATTAGCGATGCATTGATGGGTATGGATGGACAGGATCAAACCACATTAGATAATAAAATGATTGCGCTGGATGGTACCGATACAAAAAAACGTTTAGGCGCAAATGCATTATTAGCTGTTTCACTCGCTGTTGCTCATGCCGCGGCTGACGAAAACAAAGAAGCGCTTTATGTTCACCTGAGTAATACAAATCTGAGAAATAAAATTGGCGCGAACAAATACACTATGCCGGTACCAATGATGAATATCATCAACGGCGGCGAACATGCAGACAACAGCGTCGACCTGCAGGAATTTATGATTCTACCCGTCGGTGCACCAAGTTTTAAAGAAGCCTTACGTTATGGCGCAGAAGTGTTTCATACTTTGCGCGGCGTATTGCATAGCAAAGGCATGAACACAGCCGTTGGTGATGAAGGGGGTTTTGCGCCTGACCTGTCATCAAATGAAGAAGCGATTGAAGTTATTTTAGAAGCAATCGAAAAAGCCGGTTTTGTTGCTGGTAAAGATATTTATCTTGGTCTGGATGCAGCCAGTTCTGAGTTTTATAAAGACGGTGTTTATAATTTAGCATCTGAAGGTAAAACATTCAGTGCGGAAGAATTTAGCGACTATCTGGCAGGTTGGTGTGATAAATATCCGATTATCAGTATTGAAGATGGACTGGATGAAGGTGACTGGGCAGGTTGGGCTTATCTTACTGAAAAATTAGGCGATAAAGTTCAGTTAGTCGGCGATGATTTATTTGTCACCAATACCAAAATTTTAAAACAGGGTATTGATAAAAGTATTGGTAATTCTATCTTGATTAAATTTAATCAAATTGGTACTTTAACTGAAACACTTGATGCCATTTCTATGGCACATGCTGCTGGCTATACTGCGGTTATTTCACATCGTTCAGGTGAAACCGAAGACAGCACTATTGCTGATTTATGTGTTGCGACAAATTCGGGACAAATCAAGACCGGTTCATTGTCCCGTTCTGATCGCATCGCAAAATACAATCAATTGTTACGCATTGAAGAAGCATTGGGTGATAATGCTGTTTATGCAGGTAAATCTGCATTTAAACATTTGACTTAAATCTACTGAATTTTAAGTCGTAATTACTGAAGGTCGTTTATTAAGGTGAAACTTCTTGCTCTTTTTTTATTGCTGCTACTGATCTGGTTGCAATATAAAGTCTGGCTACAGGACGGCGGTATTCCTGAAGTCATTGAACTGCAGGATGAAGTTGAATCGGTTAAAAATGAAGTCGACATTTTACAGGAACGCAACTCATCACTGGATGCTGAAGTAAAAGACCTGAAAAAAGGCTTTGATGCAATTGAAGAGCGTGCGCGAAGTGAAATGGGGATGATTAAAAAAGGTGAAACCTATTATCAGGTGATTGAACCGAAAGATGTGTATTCTGTTCCGAGTCGCCCCTTGCCACTTGATCGCTAGGCGATAACTAAGCGTACATCAATTGATGAAAACTATAAATGAAAACGATTGATGAAAAATAAAGAATCACCGGATCATCAAATATGGGCGATTGTGCCAGCAGCCGGTGTTGGCAAACGCATGCAATCGAATATTCCAAAGCAATACCTGCCACTAAACGAACGTCCTGTTCTGGAACATACACTTAATACCTTATTAGATAATAAACACGTTGCGGGTTTGGTTATCGCACTGCAGTCAGATGATGATTACTGGTCCGATATTAAAATACATTCAGATAAGCCTGTGCTACGTGCAGAGGGTGGCGCTGAGCGTGTTGATTCAGTTTTAAGCGCATTGAGCTGTTTAATGGAAAATGATCTGTTTAACGCGGATACAGACTGGGTGATGGTGCATGATGCGGTTAGGCCTTGCTTGCAGCAGAGTGATATTAATAAACTCGTTACCGAAGTTGATTCTGATGACGGTGGTTTATTAGCATTGCCTGTGCGCGATACCATGAAGCGACAAGTCATAAGTGAGATAGGAATAGATAAGCGAGTCGATGAACGTGTATATCAACGAGTTGATAAAACAGTCGATCGTGAAAATTTGTGGCACGCATTAACGCCGCAATATTTTCCTGCAGGTATTTTAAAGAAAGC
>CAZCOZ010000152.1:0-4936 GCA_964500555.1 uncultured Thiotrichaceae bacterium
CCATCGCTTATCGCAACAGAAGTATAAATTTTACCATCCACTTTATACTTCCAGCGTAAGGTACCTTTGTCCGCATCGAGCGCATAAAGATGACCATCTGTACTACCAACGTAAGCTGTATCTGATGCAATTGTCACTGGTGCAAATATTGCGGAACCCGTTCTGTATTCCCAGACTCGCACACCTGTTTCTGTATCATACGCATAAACATATCCATCTTTACTGCCGATAAATACTTTGCCGTTATATATAGCGGGCGATGACAGGACAGGCCCTGCCGTTTTCTTTACCCAGGTTTGTTGACCCGTTTGAATATTAACCGCGTAAACACGTTTGTCATCACTGCCGAAATAGACATTATTGCCATCTACTGCGGGTGAGGAATGAATCTTTCCATTGGTTCTAAAGCGCCAGTTTTCTCTTCCAGTTTTACTGTTAACTGCAATCATCTCGCCTTTTAAAGTACCGAAGAAAATCGTATCATCATAAATAGCTGGAGAACTGTATATCGCTGCACCCGCGTCATATTCCCATTTTCTAAAACCCGTCTTCAGATCAGCAGCATATAAATGCCCATCTTCACTGGCAAAATAAAGTGTGCCATCATCAATAATCGGTGAAGAAGAAATCGGACCTTTGGTTTCAAACTGCCAGACAATAGCACGCGTATCAGCCCTTACCGCATACATGTTTTTATCCCAACTACCAATATAAACAATTCCATTTGCTGTCGCAGGTGTTGATTCAACATTGCCACCTGTTTCAAAACGCCATTTCACCTCACCCGTTTTCTGGTCAAAAGCATAAACATTTTTATCGTTACTACCAAGATAAACTGTGTCATCCGCTACCATGGGTGACGCATACGTTTTCGCTGGCACGGTGTACTTCCAGGCCAGACTATCAAGACTGGTTGGACCCGATTCACTTGATACAGCAGTATGACTAGCGTCACCACGAAACATACTCGTTTTACCACTACCACAGGCTGTCAAAGAAAGTGCAATAGCCATTAAACTGGCAATAAGTATTTTTTTTCTGATCTTATTATTGTCTAACAGATTATTAAGTGACACGTTATTAAATGGCATGGTGATGCTCCTGGCCCTGCTGAATTATTTTAATTTTTAGTACTGCTTACAACGACACTTTTTACTATCGAAAAATTACTATCGAAAAAAAAGGCTTAGCGCCATGCAGTTTTATTAGGAAATTGTTAGTAGGAGAATAGACTAGTTTTAATCAAAAACCAGCAGAGTGAACCGCTATGGCTGAATTAATTTTATCGTTTAATTATTGAGCAAATATGGAGATATTTATTCCTTATTTAACCTGGCTGACTTAATATGGCTTACTTAATCTGCAAGTGCTGAACTTGCCGCACCCGCATTACATAAAAGCTCATAGGCAATACTGTCACTCGCCTGGGCGACGAGATCCACGCTTAACTCCTTACCCCACAGTACAACTTTATCACCGATGTTCGCATCAACTTCCGTTAGATCAATGCATAAACTGTCCATTGATACCCGACCCAGCAAATCACATAGTCGATTATTTACCCACACAGGTGTGCCATTTTTTGCATGCCGTGGATAGCCATCACCGTAACCCGCAGCAACAATACCCAGACGCGTTTCGCGTTTGCAAATATACGTGCTGCCGTAACCAATCGATTCGCCAGCCTTAATGGTTTTTATATCAAGGATAAAAGCTTCGAATTGCATTGCGGCATGCAAGTCAAGATCCTCCGCCGAAGTGTCAGTAAACGGCGATGAGCCATACAGCATAATACCGGGACGAACTGTTTCAAAATGACTTTTAGGCTGGCTGATAATCGCTGCAGAATTGGCCAGACTACAGTTCGCGTTTATATCATTAGTTACTTTAATAAATGAATCTAACTGAATGTTATTTAATGAATTATTTATATCATCTGCATTAGCAAAATGGCTCATCAGAAAAACCTCAGCAATATTCTTATTATTGCGTAGTTGACCAAAAACGGCATCCGCCTTATCTATCGAAAACCCCAGGCGGTGCATTCCCGTATCAATTTTTAGCCAGGCATTAATAGGTAAAGTTAGATCAGCCTCCCGTAAATAATTCAGCTGCGCTTGTTGATGAACAACACTTGATAAATTTAATGTTGAAAATGCTTTCAACTCATCAGCATTAGTAAAACCATGTAAAACAATAATTGTTTTTTCACAACCTGCCGAACGTAATGCATAAGCTTCCTGCGATGTTGCTACAGCAAAACTATCCGCATCGGCAAGTTGCTCGGCTACAGCCTGCATACCATGACCGTAAGCGTTCGCTTTAATAACTGCCATGATTTTAGTCTTAGGTGCAAAGTCACGAACGCGACTTAAGTTGTGCGATATAGCATTTAGATCAATACTGACACTGGCACGACGCCAGGATTTAGAACACGGCCTGTTCATCTAAAAGCGCTCATTTAAAGACGCTTATTCAAAACCATCAGAGCTATACATTTCAGGAATGTAATTTTCAAACTTGGTGTACTTACCAAGAAAGGTAAGCAATGATTTGCCAATAGGGCCATTACGTTGTTTGGCAATAATGATTTCAGCCACGCCTTTTTGCGGACTGTCTTCATTGTAAACTTCATCGCGGTAGATAAACACAATCAGGTCGGCATCCTGCTCTATCGCACCTGACTCACGTAGATCTGACATCACCGGTCGTTTATCGGGACGTTGTTCCAAACTTCGATTGAGCTGCGATAAAGCAATAACAGGAACTTTCAATTCCTTTGCCATGGCTTTTAAACTACGTGAAATTTCAGAAATTTCTGTCGCACGGTTTTCACTGCCGCCATGGATTTGCATTAACTGTAAATAATCGATAACAATTAAACCTAAACCATGTTGCCGTTTGAGACGCCTTGCACGTGCTCGAATATCGTTCGGTGACAACGCTGGCGTATCATCGATAAATATCTTCGCCTCAGATAAAATATGAATGGAGGAGGTTATTCGTGACCAGTCTTCATCGGTCAAATTACCGGTTCGAATATGGTGCTGATCGACTCGACCTAGTGATGAAATCATACGCATCGCCAATGAGTCACCTGGCATCTCCATACTGAAGACGGCAACGGGTAACTTGTCTGCGATGGCCGCATTTTCAACAATGTTCATCGCGAACGTGGTCTTACCCATTGAGGGGCGACCCGCAACAATCACTAAATCAGCTTCCTGCAATCCAGTGGTCATTTCATCGAACTTATCGAAACCAGTTGACACGCCCGTTATACCACCGTCACTATTAAACAGTAAATCGATTTTATCGACGGTTTTAGATAACAACGTTTTCATGTCCTGAAAACCACTGGCACCACGCGCGCCCTGCTCCGCGATTTGGAACACGCTTTTTTCCGCATCATCCAGAAGTTCTTTGCTTTCACGTCCCTCAGGTTGATAACCGCTGCCACTAATGTCTGTGCCAACCGCAATAAGTTGACGTAACACCGACTTCTCACGAACGATATTGGCGTAAGCAACAATGTTCGATGCACTCGGTGTATCTTTTGCCAAACGCCCGAGATACAACAGACCACCCGCCTGCTCCAGCTTGCTATTATTTTCCAGACACTGCGACAATGTCACCGCATCAAACGGTTCATTGCGTGCTTCTAATTCACGAATCGCGGAAAATAATAAGCGATGATCGTTACGATAAAAATCATCGTCAACCAATTTATCCGCAATTTTTTCCCAGGCACGATTATCTAGCAGCAAACCGCCAATAACGGCTTGCTCCGCTTCAATAGAATGCGGTGGTACGCGAAAGCTACTGGTCTGGTTTTCAGTAGGAAATGCAGCGGTTTCTGACATAGGAGATTCCATAGAATTTATATTCTAAATCATGGCCTACGATTATAAAGTGATTTTGCCGCCCTAGGAAGTCGGATAACTGGCTCAACTTAACAAATTTTAGAATTAATAATTTGGCACTAAAACTATCAATATGTTACGCCTTACTCTCACATTTTTTATTGGCTTGCCGCTCCCATATTCTGCGTCACTAGCCTCCAATTAAAAACGGTTTGTCATTCCCGAATGCTTTTATCGGGAATCTAGAACTTTCAAGTTACTGACAAGGCGAGATCCCCGATAAAGACATTCGGGGATGACGATAAAATAAACCGACTTAGGATTTTAAGTCGATTTTGATCTTCGAAGAATAGACACAAAAAAACCTGCATAAAGCAGGTCTTTTTAAACACGTTTATCTAAAAATAGTATCTAAAAATAGATTATGCCTTTTCGTCACCAATAATAGTCACTTTCACCACTGAATTCACTTCTGCATGCAAATGAATAACTATCTCATATTCACCTGCTTGACGAAGTGGGCCATCAGGAAGACGCACATTACGTTTTTCAATTTCAACACCGGCTTCGGTGATTGCATTCGCAATATCCACATTACCAATCGAGCCAAATAGCTTTCCTTCCGTACCTGATTTAGCGGTTATACTAATTGCCAACGCTTCAATTTGTTCACCGCGTTTAGTCGCATCTATCAGTTCATCCGTTGCTTTCTTTTCGAACTCAGCACGACGCGATTCAATTTCGGCTTTATTTTCATCTGTAGCAACTTTTGCTTTACCTTGAGGCAATAAAAAGTTACGTGCAAAACCCGATTTCACATTAACCAAATCACCGATACGGCCTAAACGATCAATATTTTCAAATAAGATGACTTCCATCTTTCTAACCTCAGTTTAATAATTTTGTTGTGTATAATTCGTGTTATGTGAGAGCTTTGCACGAAGAGAAACAGGACTAATTTTTTTCATTTTGTCATCCTCGAGTGTTTTTATCGGGGATCCAGCGCTTATAAAGACAATGGATCCCCGATAAAAACACTCGAGGATGACAGAAACTATTGTCGTGCAAAGCTC
>CAZCOZ010000153.1:0-4931 GCA_964500555.1 uncultured Thiotrichaceae bacterium
GCATTCGCGCCTTTAGTTAAGTAGTAAACTTTATACGTAACTGTCACTTTACCAACCGCATCTTTTGCATCAAACACAATCCTGTACTTCTCTTTCTCGTTTGGTGAGAGTGAAGTAACAACGATTTTATTGGTGTCCATGCCTGGGCGGATAATAAATGTACCATCATCCATCAGCCTGCCTGTCTGGTATCCGTAGATGCGAGTAAAGCTATCCGTTGCAGCACTGTCAACAATCGCCCTAACTCTGGCATCGCCCTGATAACGCCATGAGCCATCTGTCTGCTGTGTTGGTGCAGCATTGACCATAGCGGCAGGATGCGGCGTGACAAATGGTGCTAGATCCATTGAGAACTGCTGTGATACAACCTCGCTACCATTCAGATCCGGTGTTTGACCAGTGAAACTGACCGGTTGCATCGGTGCTGTACGTTTAACAATACGGTGTCCTTTCAGCACTTCTTCGCCGGGAAGGGTGGCGACTTTATGGCGTATGTTTTTATAAACAGACTCACCCGTAGCTCGTTTCACATTCAGTTTAGTGCCTTCTGAATCGGTCGCAATAACGCGCAGTAATGCACGACGCATTGGCATAGTGCCAGGGAAGAAATGGCCTGTTTGATTAGCAATGCTTGCTCTGACAATAACTCTATTGCCTTTTCTCTTGGCTTTTAGTTTGGCTTTAATTGCACTCGCAAGTTTTACTGGGCCATAATTATTGATCTTGGTCGCCATAAAGGCATGGTTGTTGAGATAGCCTTCTGCAACCGGGCCAATACCTGAATCTGGATCAAAATGCGAAGTTACACCATCCTCTGCGGTAAACAGCACATCAGGCTGATTCCACTTATGTAACACGACTTTATCCGCAACCCTTTCCATATGACATTTAACACACTTGGGTGCTGAATCGGTATCGGTGTCATTCGTGGCATCATCAAAGCCACTATTGGCCTGCCAGATTACACAACCCGTATTGAACTGACCGCTGTCGGTATTTTTCGTGCCCATCGCACACTGATGACAACTCAGACAAAGACCTTTGCTCTGTGCTTCAAAATGTTTACTTTCCGGATCATCAATAAAAGACTGTTTTAACAGTGCTTCACGATCTACAGTATCGTCCGGATGATGGTTAAAGGTACCTGTTACACCAAAGGGGCCATAAAAAGGACCACCCGTATGCTGACCTTTGACGATGCTTTTGATGGTATGACGACCGTCGGATTTTTTATTAACATCAAAATCAGCCGTTTCTTTTGGCGTATTTGCATAATCCTGATAAATCTCAGCAGCTGCAAAACGGTAGAAAGAGTTCATGTGTGGATCTTCACCATTGGTTGAATAATCCAGTGTATCGCCTGCACTAAAACCACTGTTCGGCAGTGTTTTTGCCAACGTGTACTTACCACCGTCACCGCCGGGGTCGCTCACATCGTTATTTAACATACGTACTGTTTCTATACTGTGGCAGTAAGCACAGTTAACGCCTTCGCGATTGTGCTTGTTACCTACATGCAATGTTGATTTAAAAACCTTGCCGGCTTTATCAAACCAGACCACGGATGTTGGTAATGCCGCATCAAATCCAGGGCCAGCGATGTTGATTTCATTGTCCGCTTTCAACTGTTGTAAATTTGAAGGCTCTGCGGCTAACTCTTCAAGATCAATTTTAATGTCATCGGAATACCAGGCTGCTGGCGCATGGCACTTAACACAAAATTTGACGCGTCCTTTGAATTTTTTCTTGCTCTCAGGTGATGACAGATCCAGTTGGTTGATACGACCGCGTATCACATTCTGAAACTGCCCCTGGAAGATAGATCCCGTCCAGGCTTGACTGTGACCTGACTGAGTCCAGGTATCGTAAAGATCGTTATGACAGTGCTGGCATTTGTCTTCGGCACTGTCGAACAGGGTGTGTTGATAACCGGTGTTAGCGATTACTTCTGAATCGCCCGGCGTTGCTGCTGCACCACGGGGGTTGTTGGCTTGCGCCGTGCCTGCCAGCATGAGTAAGGAGAGAATGAACCCCCAAATTATGTGCTTCGATGAAATTATTTTTATCATTTATCTAACCCTCTCTCTTTAGATACATTTTAAATTCGTTTGTCATAGTCAGTTGTTACTGCCAGACCATCACGTGGTTAAGGCTAAACGGAACAGGCGGCTATTTTCACTGCTCTATCATAATTCGAGAAGTTCCTTTGACGCCAGTATCTTGTTCGTTCATTTTCGTTCGTTTATAAATACCATGTAAAAAATCAAACGGTTAAGGAGGAAGGTGTTAAGAAATGGAAGTGACATGTTACTTAATGGCTTTGTTTCGAAGCGGAAAAGGCCATGTCATTGCGAGCGAAGCGCGGCAATCCCATGATGTTTCGCGCAGCCATTTGGGAGATTGCCGCGCTTTGCTCGCAATGACGGTGGTTGGGTTTAACGATTCCACCTGGTAGTCTAATTCTTTATTGGAATTACACCTGACAATAATGTTCGATAAACATCCAATGAAGTTTGCAGTCTCTCTTTCGCAGTGACACAGTCATCGGGAAGTTTACGCAGAACAAATTCAGCGGTATCAATAACGCGTTTGCTGCGCGGGTTCCTGGGGCAGCTTTCCAGACTGAGATATTTATCCATGGTACGAGTGGTTGGTGTGGACTTATCGATATACACTGGCCAGATGCCGCTTTGCTCTGCCAATGCGAGTTTGGATTTGCTCAGTTCACTTTCCCAGATAGCAAGCGAGAGATTCATTATGCTGACTGCCTGCTGTCGTAGCTGTGTCTTATCCGCACTTGTTTCGCCGTTGGCCGCCTCACCCAGGTTACCCAGGCCCAGTACTAGCGACGGGTTATTTTTTGCAAATTCCAGTAGGCTAGCGAGTGACTGTTCTACTGCGTCCTGACGTTGTTCGCTTTGCTGTGAACTTGTTGCGCTTTCTGTTTTCTCTCTCAGTGCAATTGCATGACCCTGTTGTCCCATCACATCAAGTGTATTGATCACTACATCACAATTGAAAGTCTGGCCATCTTTGCAGCGACATTCCAGTGTGGTATTTATTTTGCCATCGGCAGGCGATCCTGCTTTTTCTGTCATCAACACCATATCATCGACAAACAGATCAGCCAGATCAAGGTCGTTGATTTCTTCAGGTGTATAACCGAAATGCGATGCTGCGGCACGGTTAAAAAATACCATTTCATTATCTTTGTCGAGACACAGTATGGCGCTCTCATCTAGATCCAGTAGGCGCTCAAGATCGTTGGTGCGCATTCGTACCTGACGGGCCATGGTATTGAAGGTGGCTGTCAGCTCATGAAATTCTCTTAGTGCAGTGCGATTTTCCACAAGGTCGAATTTGCCCTGTGCCACCTTACGCATATTTTTTACCATGGCATCAACGGGCGACAACATAAAACGTGAGAACAGCCACATGGCCAGTAACAATGTGGCAAGAACTAACAGGAGAAAACCCGACACCGTTACTGTGCGAATACGCGCCATTTCCTGATAGAGTTCCTCAACATTCTCCATCCCAACAATGCGAAAAGCGGGTTGGCCATCTGAAGTATTTAGCAAGTATTCAACGGGTAGATATTCTTCAGCGCTGCCACGATTCACGGTGCTAACAAGTTCACCAGACATGGCATAGACGTTGACAGGTGTTTGGGTAATATTGGCAATCGCTTCAAGATTGAATAAAGGGTCAACAATCACTTCAAGAAAGCCAACAGGACGTAAACCACCGAGAGGAATAACCAATGAATGCAACGGCCTGACGGCGGATAACCACAGGGCATCGATACCTTTAAGTTTGTCCTGTTTTGGGCGTGAGGCGATTAACTCTGCCAGATAGGAGGGCAGTTGCTGTTCGATGCCCGATGCTCCAGCACTACTCTCCGCGATAAAATTTAGTTCAAGATCATAAACACGCAGTTTCACCAGATTGATTTCGGAGAAACCAGCAAAACCATTGACGATAGGGTCATTAAGTTGATCAATTAATTGATCAACAGGGGCGTTGTGTATCACAGCATTAAATACCGTCACCAGTTTTTTACTGTGCGCAAGTGTCGAGCCCAGATCAAAACTTCGTTGTCGTAAACGTTGTTGCATCTCCTCGCTGGCGACTTCGATCACACGGGTAAGGCTGTGCATTTGTGCGTTGAGTGCAGACTGCTTGAAATAGGAGCCGGCAAGCAATGACAGTATGATAGCGACAATACCGATCATTGCAAAGATGGCAATGGTTGCCGTTTTTATTGAGAGGGTTTTAATCTTCATTGTTTCAGCTAATCAGGTTTCAGCTAATCAAGTTTCAGTTGATCAGGATGGGAAGATAAAACATAACAGCTTAAAACGTAGTTGCTTAAATATAAACAAATGAAACAGTGCTCACGATCATTACAGTGGGTCATTCCGTAACGACAGGCAGGCGTTTTTTAGACCACTCTTTCCAGCCACCGCGTATCCAGTAGATATGACTGTATCCCCAGTTTTGTACTTTGACGATAGCATTTGAACTTCTCAGGCAGCGTACGCCATTACAATAAAACAGAATAGCGCTTTCCTTGTTTGCCACAATGTACTCTAAGTCGTGCTCTGTCATTTCAGTATCAAGCAGACTCACTGCACCTTCGATATGACCTTTTACATATTCCAGTTTTTTACGCGAGTCGATGATAGCCATATCAGGGTTATCAAGAATCATCTCAATAGCGGCTTCTGCCGTCAATATAACTACGCCCTCGATGGCTTCGGGAGCAAACGGCTTATCATCAGCAAAGCTATTTGTGAAAACAAAAAATGGCAGGCTAGTGAAAAGGATCACCGGCAGTAGTTTGTTTTGTTTGAAAAAAGTATACATGTTTAACAATAGTACCCCGCTTAAGCGTATTTTTCATCCTGATAATTTGTCAGGCATGGGTT
>CAZCOZ010000154.1:0-4830 GCA_964500555.1 uncultured Thiotrichaceae bacterium
AATGATAGAAGGCTTGAATATTATCGCCGTGCGACGTGTTAGCGAACTTATTGACACGGCTATTTCATTGTAAAAAATTAAACGGCTTTTGCCGCGAAGGACGCAAAAGGCGCGAAGAAGTAATGGGTAAAGTATTGTTAGATATAACCTCTGTTTTTAACATATTAAATAATAGTTTTTCTTTGCGTTTTTTTGCGTCCTTCGCGGCAAAACAGCTTTTAACACCGATAACTATCTAATGCCTCAAATAATTTGCTAAAATGCCCGCCATGGCCAAAAAGACCCCTAATTTTGAAAAAGCATTAACCGATCTCGAAACCCTTGTTGACGATATGGAACAGGGGAATCTAAGTCTGGAAGAATCGCTTAAACGTTTTGAAAAAGGCATTGCATTAAGTACTGAATGCCAACAGGCATTACAAAATGCGGAGTTAAAAATTAAGCAACTAGTCGAAAAAAATGGCAAGTTGCTTGAAGAAGATATTGAGCTAGGTGATTAACAACGATGCCACATGTTTTTCAATCTCGCTTGTCTTCGTACCAGCAACGCGTTAATTCTGCTTTAGATAAATACCTGCCGACTGAAGATCCACCTGAACATAATTTGGCAGAGGCTATTCGTTACTCCGTTATTGGCGGCGGTAAACGTATTCGCCCGGCAATGGTTTATGCTGCGGGTGAAGCCATGGGCGTGTCTACTGATTTGCTCGACATTCCCGCTTGCGCAATCGAAATGATTCATGCGTATTCATTAATACATGATGACTTGCCCGCCATGGACGACGACGATTTACGCCGTGGCCAACCAACCTGTCACAAAGCTTTTGATGAAGCTACTGCTATTTTGGCGGGCGATGCCTTGCAAGCGTTGGCTTATGAAATTTTAGCAAAAGATGATCACAAAGAACTCACACCTGAACACCGCATCAATATGTTAAGCCTTCTCACTAAAGCCAGCGGTGCACATGGTATGGCCGGCGGCCAGGCGGTTGACCTCGCCTCCGTTGGCAAACAACTTAGTTTGGAACAGTTAGAAAATATGCATCGTCTGAAAACCGGTGCCTTAATTCGTGCCAGCGTTTTACTTGGCGGTATGTGCCAACAAAATATAAGTGATGATGAAATAAATATACTCAGCGAGTATTCATTATGCATCGGTTTATCCTTTCAAATTCAGGATGACATTCTTGATGTGATTAGTGATACCGAAACACTAGGCAAACCACAAGGATCAGATGAAGCACAGGAAAAACCAACATTCCCTGCTATTATTGGTTTGAAAGAATCAAAAAAACTTGCACAAGAGCAACATCAACAGGCACTTGAAATTCTACAACCATTTGATGAAAAAGCAGATAACTTACGAGAATTGTCGGCTTATATTGTCGAACGACAATTTTAGTCGCATACTTTATAACCAAGCGATTACTCGCAATACATCAAACGAAATAATATTTAAAAACACGCACTGATGCCCTTCTCCAAATCTAACTGGTCGCTACTCGAATCCATAAATTCGCCTGTTGACATGCGTAACCTTAAT
Source organism: uncultured Thiotrichaceae bacterium (assembly GCA_964500555.1). Classification (GTDB taxonomy): domain Bacteria; phylum Pseudomonadota; class Gammaproteobacteria; order SZUA-229; family SZUA-229. The sequence continues at coordinate 1,544 of CAZCOZ010000154.1, forward strand.
CGTTCGCAACTTAAAGAATTATCGCGGCAGTTACGCGAGTTTTTACTGGACAGTGTCTCCACTACAGGTGGGCATCTCTCTGCAGGTTTGGGCACAGTAGAATTAACCGTCGCATTACATCACGTTTTTAATACGCCTTATGATCGTCTGGTTTGGGATGTCGGCCATCAAACCTATCCGCATAAAATTCTCACGGGTCGACGTGAACAAATGCGTTCATTGCGACAAAAAGGCGGCATTGCAGGTTTTCCAAAACGTGAAGAAAGCGAATACGATGCGTTTGGCACGGGCCATTCCAGCACCTCTATTGCCGCGGCTTTAGGCATGAGTATTGCGGCTAAACAAAATCATGAAAACCGGCACTGTATAGCGGTTATTGGTGATGGCGCGATGACAGCAGGTATGGCATTTGAAGCGCTTAATCATGCGGGCGACAGTGATGCTAATTTATTGGTTATCTTAAATGACAATGATATGTCGATTTCACCGAATGTTGGTGCACTGTCTAATCATCTTACGCGACTACTTTCTGGCGATTTATTTTCGACCTTACGCGAAGGCGGTAAACGCGTACTGGAAAATATTCCACCCGCACTGGAATTAGCAAAGCGCACGGAAGAACATGTCAAAGGCATGGTCACGCCTGGTACCTTATTTGAAGAACTGGGTTTTAATTATTTTGGCCCTGTCGATGGTCATGACCTCGACACATTAATCCCTGTATTGCGCAATATAAACCAACAAAAAGGCCCGCGTTTACTACACATTAAAACGCAAAAGGGCAAAGGTTATTTTCCCGCAGAAGACGCTCCAGTAAAATACCATGGTGTTAGTTCTTTTGATTTAAGTACGGGCACCACAACGTCAACCAACAGTGACAAGCCGCCAACCTATACTGAAATATTTAGCCAATGGTTATGCGACATGGCAGAACAGGACAAACGCCTGATAGGCATAACGCCAGCAATGCGTGAAGGTTCAGGCTTAGTTGAGTTTTCACAAAAGTTTCCACAACGCTATTTTGATGTAGGTATTGCAGAACAACATGCAGTCACTCTGGCGGCGGGTATGGCTTGTGATGGCCTTAAACCCGTAGTCGCTATTTATTCAACATTTTTACAACGCGGTTACGACCAACTTATACACGATGTAGCGATCCAAAATTTATCCGTGGTATTTGCTATTGATCGCGCCGGGATTGTCGGTGCAGATGGACCAACGCACACCGGCGCTTATGACATTAGTTTTTTACGCTGTATTCCCAACCTCGTCATTATGACGCCCGCCAATGAGGCAGATTGTCGTGGCTTATTAACTACTGCTTTCTTGCACGATGGCCCCAGTGCCGTTCGCTACCCCCGAGGTTGTGCCACTGGCATAACACTAAGTACCGAGTTAAAAGCTTTACCTTTTGGCCAGGCGGAACAAACGCGAAATGGCCAGAAAATTGCCCTACTGGTATTTGGCACCTTGTTAGGTACTGCTACCGAAGTTGCTGAGGAGCTGGATGCAAGCGTAATCAATATGCGTTTCGTCAAACCCCTGGATGCTAAAATGATAGAAAAAGTCGCTAAAAGTCATGATCTACTGGTAACAATAGAGGATAACGCTATTGCTGGCGGTGCTGGCAGTAGTGTTGCTGAGCATATTAATCAACAGGGCATTTCCGTTAACATACTACATATCGGCTTTCCTGATGAGCTAATAAATCATGGTCAGCCTGAAGAAATGCATGCTGACTGGAAACTCGACAAAAACGGTATGCTCGAAACCATTCAGAGTCGCATCAAGCAGACTCTTAGATAGATTGCCTATATTAGCAAAACGTTATAAAATACCTAGTGTTTTAGTCAAGTATTATTTAGGTCAAGTCAATGGCAGCTCAGTATCAGCTGAAAGTGGTTACGGAGTTCGCTTCTGCACATACACTACGAGATTATCCAGGTGCATGCAGTCGGATGCATGGTCACAACTGGAAGGTTGAACTCGAAGCAGTAGCCACACAACTCGATGACATGGGTATGGGCGTGGATTTCAAAATAATGAAGAAAGCCGCCAATGAAATCGGTGACCAATTAGATCACCGTTATCTAAATGATCTTGAACCCTTTAAAGCAATTAATCCCACAGCAGAAAATATTGCCGCCTACATGTACAGAGAAATTTCCGCGCGCATAAACAGTGACAGCATTAAAGTAACTGCCCTTACCTTGTGGGAAACCGAACGAGCATGCGTTCGTTATAGCGAGTAAGGCTCACAAGTATGGTTTACAAGTAAAGCACGCACGAGAACAAAATCAATGAGTGAAATTCTTGACCCTAAAATGACTGAAACAGACAGCAAAACCACAGACACATTACCCGACGTACAAAACAGTCAGGATACGCGTGCCATTGCCATTAACAAAGTAGGCATCAAAGATATCCGTCACCCAGTACAGGTAAAAGACCGCACAGGGAAAGTGCAGCACACCATTGCCAATTTCAATATGTATGTTGATTTGCCGCATAATTTCAAAGGCACACACATGTCTCGTTTTGTTGAAATACTCAACAATCACGAATGGGAAATTACGGTTGATTCCTTCAAAACCATGTTGACCGAAATGACTGGCCGGCTTGATGCCGAATGCGGTCATATTGAAATGAGCTTCCACTTTTTCGTTAATAAAACTGCGCCTGCATCACGCGTGCAAAGTTTATTAGACTACGAAGTCACTTTTATCGGCGAACGTGAAAACGGCAAAAATAAAATTAATGTGAAAGTTGTAGTGCCCGTTACCAGCCTTTGTCCCTGTTCGAAAAAAATATCCGAACGCGGCGCACACAATCAACGTTCACACGTCACTGTTAATGTTGAAACAGAAGACTTTATATGGGTTGAAGAGATTATTGATCTGGTCGAAGCTCAAGCATCATGTGAATTATATGGCTTGCTAAAACGCCCTGATGAAAAGATCGTGACTGAACGTGCTTATGACAACCCTAAATTTGTCGAAGATATTGTGCGTGATATTGCGCATCAATTAAATAATGATGAACGCATTCAGGCTTATACTGTCGAATCAGAAAATTTCGAGTCTATTCACAATCATTCGGCTTATGCTTTGATAGAAAAAACACGATAATATTTTTAGGTTTAATAAAAATAAAAAGAAGAACCAGTATCCATGCCAAGAAAAACCGACAATAGAAATGACAATAATAAAAATGAAGCTGGTAAAAATGAAAAAACATATTTCCAAGTGGATCGTTTTATACAGCAAAATGGCGAATGGTTTTACATG
>CAZCOZ010000155.1:0-4825 GCA_964500555.1 uncultured Thiotrichaceae bacterium
TTGGCACGTAGTATTTCAAAATAATTATGTTGCTTTGGATGCAGTAAAGTAATTTTATCGGCTTTACGTTGTACTTTAATGTGGTCGCCGACATGCAGGTCAGTTGATAAGTGGCCGTCACATGTTACTTGTGCAATTCCTTCTTTCGTATTGAAAATTAGAATATCAATTAGAGATTCGGCATTGACGACAATCGGCCGACTACTCAATGTATGCGGTGAAATGGGGACTAACGTAATAGCATCTAACGTTGCGTGTAAAATGGGACCACCGGCTGAAAGTGCATAAGCAGTAGAACCCGTTGGTGTGGCAATTACCAAACCGTCGCCACGCTGATGATTGACGAACTCGTCATTGATGCGTGTTTCAAATTCCATTATTCTCGCTACATCACGAATGTGTACGACAACATCGTTAAAAGCATCTGCAGAAAAGATGACTTTGCCGTCACGTAAAACCTGCATTTCAAGTAACAAACGTTGCTCCTCACGATAAGAGCCATTGAGTATTTCGTCGAGTGAAGCTTCTAATTCATCAGGTGAAATATCAGCAAGAAAACCTAATCGACCAACGTTGATGCCAAGTAATGGTACGTTGGCATGGGCGAGAGAACGTACAGCATTTAAAATGGTACCGTCACCGCCGACAACGATGCAAAGGTCGCACTGTTTGCCGATGTCTTCACGTGAACCTTTGTCAAATTGACCATTGTTGATGGCATCAGGTATCTGGTCATCAAGTAATACGTTGCAATTTCTATCTTTTAAAAATGCAAAGAGGGACTCTAAAGTCTGTTTAGCTGATTCTGCTTGCGGTTTGGTGATGATACCAATGGTTTTAAATTTCATATTGTTACACTATCATTGAAATTGATTATTGGAAAGTGACGCCTGATGTTTTATTTTTTCAGATCATCTTTCAGCGAATAAAGTAAATCCAGTGCATCTTTCGGACTTAGGTTGTTCACATCTAACTCTTCCAAACGATCAATCACAGGATGTGAACGATCACTAAACATTTCAAATTGTCCTGAATCACTCTGGCTATCAACACTTTGATTTTCAAGTTCGATTAATTTGCTTTTAGCGCGTTTGATCACTTGATTCGGTACGCCTGCCAATTGCGCGACTTGCAAACCATAACTCTGATTGGCGGGGCCCGGTTTCACGCTATGCAGAAAAACAATTTTATCGCCATGCTCGACAGCATCGATATGAATATTATTAATGCCGCGAATTTCATCGGGCAGGGCGGTGATTTCAAAATAATGCGTGGCAAATAAAGTATAAGATTTGTTAACGGTACTTAAATGATGCGCACATGCCCAGGCTAAAGATAGTCCGTCAAACGTGCTGGTGCCACGACCAATTTCATCCATCAGCACCAGACTATTTTCAGTTGCGTTGTTAAGAATATTCGCCGCTTCAGTCATTTCCACCATAAAGGTTGAGCGACCACTGGCGAGGTCATCGGATGCACCGATACGTGTATAAATACGATCAATGGGGCCGATTACTGCGCTTTCAGCGGGCACGTAACTGCCAATATAAGCGAGCAAAACAATTAGAGCAGTTTGTCGCATATAAGTAGATTTACCACCCATGTTCGGGCCGGTAATAATACTCATGCGCTTGGTGTCACTCAGTAGTGTATCGTTGGGAACGAAGTGCCCAGAAGATGAAATGGTACAGACACGTTCAACAACAGCATGACGACCTTGCTTAATGTGAATGCCAGATTTATCCGTTAATTCAGGGCAGTTATAATCTAATGACTGCGCACGTTCACTTAAGCAACAAATACTATCGAGTTCCGCGATACCCTGTGCGCAATGTTTAAGTGCCTGCAAGTAGTTTTGTAATTCAGCGAGTAAGTCATCGTAGATTGATTTTTCTAATGCCAGTGAGCGTTCTTTGGCGCTCAACACTTTATCTTCGTATTGTTTTAATTCGTCGGTAATAAAACGCTCGGTGGTTTTTAATGTTTGTTTTCGCGTGTAGTGTGCTGGGACATTTTCAGATTGCAGACGAGAGATTTCTATATAGTAACCGTGGACTCGGTTGTAACTGACTTTAAGGGTCTTAATGCCCGTAGTTTCGCGCTCACGAATTTCTAAGTCTTCCAGAAACGCATTGGCATTTTTACTTAAGGCGCGTAGCTCATCGAGTTCGGCATTGTATCCAGCGGCAATAAAGCCACCATCACGCGTTAGTACCGGCGGGTTTTCACAAATTGCTGCGCTAAGTAAATCCACTAGTTGTGGATGTGTTGTTATATTGTCTGATAATTGCTGCGTTAGCGGCGCATGGCATTGTTGTAATAATATTTGTAACTCAGGTAATACCGTTAGTGAGTTTTTTAGTGTTTCTAAATCGCGCGGACGAGCAGAAAGTAATGCCAGTCGACTCATAATACGTTCGATATCACCGATCGAGTTTAAACAAAATTGAATATCTGGCGTCAGCTGATTACTGAGTAATTCACCAATGGCCTGATGACGTTGTGTTAGTAATTCATGGTTGCGCAAAGGTGAATGTAACCAGCGGCGTAAACAACGACTGCCCATGCTGGTTGTGGTGCGATCAATGACAGAGGCAAGTGTGTTTTCTGTGCCACCAGAAATATTCATTTCGATTTCTAAATTACGTCGGCTGGCCGCATCGAGCACAATCACATCATCGGTATTTTCAACGTGTAGGCCAGAAATGTGAGGCAGTGCAGCACGTTGTGTATCCTGCGTATATTGTAATAAACAGCCTGCAGCCATAATTGCTGCAACTAAATCATCACAACCAAAACCACTTAAATCGCGGGTTTTAAATTGTGCATTTAATAAACGACTGGCGCTATCAAGATCAAACCACCAGGGCGGTTGTTGGCGAACACTGACGGTATTATTAAGTGAGGCTTTTAATTTATCGCGTAGCTCATCGTGTAAAGTGTTATCTTCTGATAATAAAACTTCCACTGGTTGCAAACGTTCTAACTCGGCATACAGTTGTGCTTTGTGTTCTATTTCAAAAACAGTAAAACGCCCTGAAGTTATATTGAGTGTGGCAACGCCAAAAACGTTATTGCTGTGATGTATACAGATTAATAAATTATCTTTACGTTCATCAAGTAAAGCTTCTTCGGTAATCGTACCGGGCGTGACGATACGCATTACTTCACGATTCACTGGGCCTTTGCCTTCACCGGGTTTACTGGTTTGCTCACAAATCGCAACAGACTCGCCACGTTTAATCAGCCGAGCTAAATAATTATCCGCCGCATGATAAGGAATGCCGCACATGGGAATAGGATTACCCCCTGATTTGCCACGTGCCGTTAACGTTATATCAAGAATCTTCGATGCCTTTTTTGCATCATCATAAAACAGCTCGTAAAAATCACCCATTCGATAAAAGAGTAGCGTGTTGGGGTGATCGGCCTTGATGCGAAGATACTGCTGCATCATTGGCGTGTGAGGGCTGGATTCTATTGATTGTTTATTATCGGCTGTGGCTGTGCTCATAGGGTTTAAGTTTACAAGATTTACTGCTGTGATGGCACGTTGCCCTTATTAAAAACCGGGTATGAGTGAATCCGCCAATTGAATTTTTCAGCTGATTCTTGTAGATCGTTTACATAATGCTGATAATTCTCTTCGGTATAAAAAGCACGGCTCTCGATTATTACCGTGCTGAATGACATGTTGGGAAATACCCAGTAGATTGAAGCGAGGCTTTCGTGGCATATCTCACCCTCCCTGGGAAATTTAGCCTTATGATATGAATAGTAATATATAGCAGGTAGCTATATTGGAAATAATTGCTCTCTGACCCGATTTTTTATTTTGTCGATTAAACCGTCACAATAATTAACACTTTTAGAGTGTTTGGTAAGTGGTTATTTTTTAACTCTTTGATCTTTATGTCAATAATTTATTGGCATGTACTTTGCATTACTTACTGTTAGATATATCAATCGACGTAATGTTAGGGCAATGATTGTTCTCATTACCAGAAACTAATCAAGGTGAATATAATGAAATTAAAAATAGCCACGCTGGGTACAGCACTTCTTTTTGTCTCTCAAGGTGCCGTAGCAATACCGGTATACGATGGAGCCTATGGTCTTGGTAACGCAGGCAATGATACTAGGGGTATCTGGACCAACGTTGGACGCTTCTCCGTCGTTTCAGGCTCGTTCTCGGTAACAGGAAATACAGCTTCTATGGTTGGTGATGTATTCTCGTCTACTTTTGGTGGTCTGACTTTTGATGTTGGCATGACTCATCGCTGCAGTAGTTCGGTGAGCAATGCAGGTGGTAAGTCCGTATCCGTCGATAATGCTGCCTGTGGTATTGGTAATCAGCCTACAGGTGGAGCGGTAACCGGTGCAAATGTCGACGGTCAAACCTGGGATTTTTGGGATTGGTCTCCATCTCAGCTGACTGGCTATGGTGCACTCGATGGGTTGATTATTGATATCTCGCAGAAACCGACTGATCTGTCTAAACCATTCCGTGTAGGTGTTGGCGCTGATTGGGATGATGCTGGCCTGTTAGGTGGATCTGGCTGGTTGAATCTCGGTAGTTTTAATTGTGCCGCTGGCGCAGCCTGTGAGAGCTCAAACTTCAATCCAGGTAGTGCAGATTTCAACTTCCGCTTTGCCGATGTACCTGTACCTGAGCCAACTACTTTAGCGTTAATTGGACTTGGTGTGTTCGGTATTGGTGCTGCGCGCCGTCGTAAATAAATCTAAACGCACAGTGGTTCAAGACTGCTCTGCATTTGAAATCGTTAGATAGAAAGCCCCGCATGCGGGGCTTTTTTTAGTTAAG
>CAZCOZ010000156.1:0-4560 GCA_964500555.1 uncultured Thiotrichaceae bacterium
GGCACGTCTGCGATCAATGCTAAAAGTTTATCGCGATACGATAAAACACCATCAAGTACGGTTTGATAATCAACTTCGTCCTGTTTGAAATAATGTTTCAATGCGAAGTTGTGGTATTCCATCACGCCAGCAAGTTTGGTTTTGAATTTTTCCAGGTCTTTTAAATCCGCAAGACGAATACCACGACGTGATACTTTATCTTCATAGCAGGGGCCGATGCCACGACCTGTTGTACCGATTGCTTCTTTACCACGGGCAATTTCACGCGCCTGATCTAATGCGATGTGATACGGAAGAATTAAAGGACAGGCTTCAGAAATACCAATGCGTTTACTTGCGGGAATACCGCGAGCTTCTAACTCACCTAATTCTTTAAACAGTGCATCGGGCGATAAAACCACGCCATTACCAATTAAACACATGACGTTATCGCGCAAGATGCCTGATGGAACTAAATGTAAAACGGTTTTTTCTTCGCCGATAACTAATGTGTGTCCAGCATTATGCCCGCCCTGAAAACGAACAACGGCGGCGGCTCTGTCTGTTAATAAATCAACAATTTTACCTTTACCTTCATCGCCCCATTGGCTTCCTAATACGACGACAGCTCTCGAAGCAGCATTTTTTGACATGATTTAACCTTGAAAAAAATAAGTAATTTATATATTCGTCATTGCGAGGAACGAAGCAATCTTCTGCTGGCGACTTAAGCGCCTGAGGAAGATTGCCACGCTACGCTCGCAATGACATATGTTTTTTAACCTTTGCTTTTTAACACTGTGTTTTTAAACCTTGCACAGCCCATTGCCCATCCAGGTAACAAAGGCTTTTAGTACAACCCATTGCACCGGCATCTGAACTTGCTGTAGGCAACTGTTCAATCACGATCTTTCCTTCCGCGCGTAGCGCCGCAATTTTAGTTTGCAAGCTGGCATAATTATCATCACCATTACTGACAGTGGGTGAAAAAATCTTTTCTGTGATCGAAAACTGTTTATTCGATAATTGATTTAATACTTTTAAATCAGCACTAAAACCTGTTGCTGCACGTGCGCGACCAAACACTTTACCGATATCATCATAACGACCGCCGCGGGCAATTGCCTGACCTAAACCCGGCACAAAAGTAGCAAACACAACGCCTGTTTTATAGTGGTAACCGTGTAACTCTGAAAAATCAAAATGGACTTTTTCTTCAGGCAATACATCACCGTATCGCTGCCACATTAACTCAGCTGTTCTTTGCAAGTAGTCAATGGCTGATTTAACCGATGTATCTGCTGCCGCTAAAATTGTTTTTGCCTGTTCAAAGACGGATTTATCGCCATTAAGTAAAGGCAATGCTGATAGCATTTTTTTCATCTCAGCATCAATCGTTAGCTCATCTAACAATGCATTAATTTCTGTTACGGCTTTACGCTGCAACATATCAAATAATTGTCCTTCAACTTCTTTTGATAAACCGGCCTGTTTTGCCAAGCCGCGATAAATATCGACATTACCAAGGTCTAAATGAATATCGCTAATTTCTAACGCAGTAAATGTTTTTAACATTAAACCGATAATTTCAACTTCGGATTCTATACCTGCATGGCCGTAAAGCTCTGCACCGACCTGTAATGGACTACGGCTATCACCGAGGTTTTCAGGACGCGTACGCAAAACGGTTCCGATATAACATAAACGCGTCGGCACATCTCGGCGTAACTGATGTGCATCCATCCGCGCGACCTGTGGGGTCATGTCCGCACGGATGCCCAATGTTCTACCTGAAATTTGGTCAACCAGTTTAAAGGTTTGCAAATCAAGATCATGACCTGTGCCAGTGAGTAACGATTCGATGAAATCAATCGTTGGTGGCATCACCAGTTCATACCCCCAGCTCGCGTATATGTCGAGTAATAAACGACGTATTGCCTCGAAGCGTGCTGCCTGTTCGGGCAAAACTTCGTCAATGCCTTCAGGTAAAACCCAGTGTTGTTTTGTTGCCATAAATAGTTACTTAGTTTAATTTTTTACGCGATTGGGCCAACTATAATGGATTGTCAGCCGCGCTTATGATTAAAACTCGCGAATAATTCTATCGAACCAGATAAAGCACAAACACGCCCGCAAGCATGCTACAAAATCCAATAGTTCTTAATACCTTATCGGGTAATTGTGCTGCTTGCGACATGGCATCTCGCCAGCTTCGTGGGCTTAAAAAAGGCAACATGCCTTCAATCACTAAAACCAATGCAAGCGCAGGCACTATGCTGTCCCACATTGATTATTATTTTCTACCTGCTGAATCTTTAAAGTACTGGAAATACTCTGAGTCCGGTTCCAGTAAAATCACGTCACCCGCATTTGAAAATGTCCTCGTATACGCCGTCATACTACGATGAAATTTATAAAATTCTGGATCTTTACTAAATGCATTGGCATAGGTTTCTGTCGCCTGCGCATCACCTTCACCACGCAAGATTTCTGCATCACGATATGCTTCGGCGACTAAAATACTACGCTGACGATCTGCATCCGCCTGGATACGCTCAGAGGCCTCATGTCCTTTTGAACGAAAATCACGCGCTTCACGTTCACGCTCTGCACGCATACGTTGATAAACAGAATTACTTACACCCTCAGGATAATCTACTTTTTTCACTCGCACATCGACCACTTCAACACCCAGTGATCTTGCACGTTCTGATGCCTTTTCTGTCATTACGCCCATAATCTCGGCACGATCACCTGACACTACTTCCTGAATGGTGCGTTTACCAAACTCATTACGCAGACCATTATTGATATTTTCGTATAACAACCGACCCGCTGTTAACTCATCACCCTGTGTGGTTTTGAAGTATTGGACAACATCGGTGATGCGCCATTTAACATAAGAATCAACGATAAGATCTTTCTTCTCCTTCGTTAAGAAACGTTCTGGTTTTTGATCGATGGTTAAAATTCGATTATCAAATTTTCTAACATTATTGATAAAGGGCATTTTAAAATGCAGTCCTGGTTCGTAATCTGATTTAATGATTTCACCAAATTGAAACAGAATAGCTTCTTCTCGTTCTTCCACCGTAAATACAGATGACCAGACTAGAAACGCAACGACAGGGACAATAATTTTCAGGCTATTAACAATCATTATCGTGTTCCTCTTGAACGTAGATCTTCAACTCGTCTACGTTGGTTATTTTGTTGTGCGCCACGTTCTTTAATATCTCTTAAGATATCAGCTGAACTTTTTTGATCTGCTGAGGCGCCTGATGATTGTCGATCCATTAATTTATCCAGTGGCAAATACAGTAAGTTATTGCCGCCTTTTACATCGACCATTACTTTAGAGCTATTACTCAACACTTTCTCCATCATATCGAGATATAAACGATCACGCGTAATTTTTGGTGCTTTTTTATATTCGACTAAAAGCTGATTAAAACGATTTGTCTCACCGTCTGCACGCGCAGTCACTTCGTTTTTATACGCCACAGCTTCTTCGTGCATACGTGCTGCCGCACCACGTGCTTTAGGAATAATCTCATTACGATAGGCTTCTGCTTCATTCTTAAAACGTTCTTCATCCTCACGCGCTTGCGTTACATCATCAAATGCGGCTTTTACTTCTTCTGGTGGTTTCGCACTTTGAATATTAACTTTAAAAATATTCAAACCGGTTTGATAATTATTCACAATACCCTGCATAATATCTTTTACCTGCAAAGCAATTTCACCACGCCCTTCAGTAATAACATAATCCATTTCGCTGCGGCCAATACTTTGACGTAACGCGCTTTCAGTCACCTGCGAAAGTGATATTTCAGGGTTTCTTACATTAAAGGCATATTTTTCTGCATTATCAATTTGATACTGCACCGTACCGTGAATATCAACAATATTTTCATCCTGCGTTAACATCGTTGCATTAATAGGAATGGTATACACTTTCGTTACATCAACTTTTTCAACGCGCTCAATAGGTATGGGTAAATGCCAATGCAAACCTTTCTGCGTTGTGTCTACATGTGCGCCAAATCGAAAAACTAAAGCACGTTCCGCTTCTTCGACTTTATAAAAACCCGTTGCTATCCAGAAACCCAGTAATACGATAGCGACTAAACCAATACCCATCTTGCCGCCAGAAGAACCAATACCACTGCCTTTGGAGCCACCACCTTTGCCTTTACCACCAAACAGGCTACCGAACTTTTCCTGCAGATTTTTAAAAACTTCATCAAGATCAGGCGGGCCCTGATTACCACGATTACCTCGGTTGGTTTTCCAGGGATCGTCGTTATCGTTGCTACCACGATTTTTATCGTTATTACCACCAGGCTCGTTCCAGGCCATATCGTGTTTGGATAAATTATGATTCGACATATTTATAATTCCGCTATGATTCCGCTTCTGCAAAGCAAATAGTTAAATAATCTATCTACTTTAATTAAGATACTAAGTAAATAGTACAGGATTAAGTGCCTCCATTTAGAGGCTCACAAGCGCGGTATTCTACCCGAATATTGGCTTGATGAAAGTAATTTAGCGGAAAATTAAACGTTTGCGTCTGAG
>CAZCOZ010000157.1:0-4437 GCA_964500555.1 uncultured Thiotrichaceae bacterium
GTGCGCGGTAGTCAACGTTGCGTGATGCACTCATCATATCGCCTTCGAGTATATGCAGGTAAGCAAAATTACGTTTGTTAAGTTGTGAGATGAAATAGTTGAAATGTTCCTGTGGGTTTGAATCGGACATTGAATTAAAACTATTTTCAGGGGTGAGTCTGATGCCAACATTTTTACTGTCCCATGTTTCCAGTACAACATCGATCACCTGATTCAGAAAGCGCATTCTGTTTTCACTATTGCCGCCGTATTCATCCGTTCGTTTATTACTACCATCACGTAGGAACTGATCGATAAGATATCCATTTGCGGCGTGAATTTCTACGCCATCGAAGCCTGCCTGTTTTGCCATTTTTGCAGCATGTCTATATTGCGCGATAATATTTTGAATTTCGTCTACTGTTAAAGCACGTGGTTCAACAAACGCTTTCATGCCATCAAAAGTAATTGCTTCGCCATCGGGTTTAATCGCGGAGGGTGCTACTGGTTGCTGACTATCCGGTAATAAATCGGGATGGGATATGCGTCCACAGAACCAGAGTTGTAGATAGATGTGTCCGCCTTCTGCATGTACGACATCGGCTACTTTTAGCCAGCCTGCAACTTGTTTTTCATTATAAATACCGGGTGTGCCTGGATAGCCTACGCCTTCGGGTGAAACTTGCGATGCTTCTGTGATGATAAGGCCAGCATTGGCGCGCTGTCGATAATATTCTACATTCATTGCTGTTGGCGCATCATCTGCGTCCGCACGATTTCGTGTCATTGGCGCCATTACCATGCGATTTCTAAGCTGTAAATTGCCGACTGAAACTGGTGAGAATAGATTGGTTTCGCTCATTTTTATATCCTTTTTTAATTAATGTTATCTAAAGTGACTGTTCAGGCTAGCCCGAACATAATCAGACAAATGTCTAACAATGAGATTGTAAAATAAGTCAACTGTCTGATAAAGTCAAGTCGCAATTATAATTCGATTAATTATATGTAAAAGGATTTCGCCTTACCTGTCTTGCTTCCATTCGTCATCAATGAGTTCATCATCCTCCCACGAGTATTTTTTTGTAGGTAAAGCAGTGTCATAATTGCGTAGAACAATAGCCATGACGATGCCAGAGAGCCCGCCAAACAGGTGCATTTCAAAAGAAATGCCGGGTTTGTTGGGAAAAATGCTCCATATCATACTGCCAAAAAGAAAAAATACGATCATCGCCAGTACAATAGCCAGACGATCTCGTCGTATAACACCGATGGCGAAAAGAAAGAACATCAAGCCGTGGGTGAGTCCGCTGGCACCATAATGCGTTACGCCCTGGCGTGCGAAAAACCAGGTCAGAATTCCGCTGGCTAACCAGATACCTGCAAGGGCTAATTTTGCTGATCGAGGGTAGCCGTAGAATAATGCTGTTCCCAGTATAATAATTGGCAGCGAATTACTGGTTAGATGTAACCAGCCGCCATGAATCAGCGGGGCGAATAAAACACCAGTCAGTCCGCTAACGTTTTGTGGGGAAATGCCAAATTGTTGTAAGCGGAAATCGAATAGTAGTGCTAGCACATGCAAAGTCCATATCACTAAAACAAAGCCAACGGATAGCATAAGTGATTTTGAAAAAGAACGTGTTTCATTGAGTTCCTGCATCTTTCTATGTTGGGTATGTAAAGGGGTAATTTCAAGAGCATTCAATCAAATAGATTATCTCGCTACCTTGTCCTGTCTTTTGCACTGCATATCCTAAGCAAGGTGTGAATACATACTCATAGTGATTTATAATGTGCTGCTTTGTAGCGATCAAGTAAGTAGATGAAACCAGTCGATATAAACTACAGACACAAACTAAAAGAAATAATTTTAAGAGAGACAGTAATGACAAGTTCAACGATTATCTATACCGAAACGGATGAGGCACCGGCTTTAGCAACCTATTCATTTTTACCGATTGTGCAGGCTTTTACGCAGGCGGCTGGTATTAATGTTGAAACCCGCGACATCTCTCTAGCGGGTCGTATTATCGCGAACTTTCCGGATGATTTATCCGATGATCAAAAACAAAATGATGCGCTGGCTGAACTGGGTAAATTAGCGAAAACACCTGAAGCGAATATTATTAAATTGCCGAATATAAGTGCATCAGTTCCACAGTTACATGCTGCAATTGCAGAGTTGCAAGCATTGGGTTTTGATGTACCTGATTATCCCGAAGAAGCTGAGAATGAAGCAGAAGAAAAGATAAAAAAACGTTACAGTAAAGTGTTAGGCAGTGCAGTGAACCCTGTTTTACGCGAAGGTAATTCTGATCGACGTGTAGCAGGGCCGGTTAAAGAATACGCGCAGAAACATCCGCATTCTATGGGCGAGTGGTCAGCTGATTCTAAATCACATGTTGCTTCTATGAATGATGGTGACTTTTATTCAAGCGAACAATCGGTGGTGATGGATCATGCCTGTGATGTAAAAATTGAACTGGTTACCGATAATGGTGATGTACAGATATTAAAAGCAAAAACACCGGTTCAGGCTGATGAGGTGATTGATGCCACCGTCATGAGCTGTAAAGCACTATGCGAATTTTTTGAAGAATCGATGCAGGATGCAAAATCACAAGATGTTTTATTGTCACTGCATATGAAAGCCACCATGATGAAAGTGTCTGACCCAATTATTTTTGGTCACGCAGTAAATGTATATTACAAAGATGTTTTTTCAAAACATGCTGCAGTATTTGAAGAGATTGGTATTGATACACGCAATGGTTTAGGCGATGTCTACACCAAAATTTCTGACTTACCTAAAAGCCAGCGAAAAGAGATCGAGGCGGATATACAGGCGGTTTATGAAACACGTCCTGAACTGGCAATGGTGAATTCAGATAAAGGTATTACGAATTTGCACGTACCCAGTGATGTGATTGTAGATGCTTCTATGCCAGCAGCATTGCGTTCTTCAGGAAAAATGTGGGGAACTGATGGCAAGCTGCATGATACCAAAGCGATGATTCCAGATCGTAACTATGCGGGTATTTATCAGGAAGTATTTGAATTTTGTAAACAGCATGGTGCGTTTGATGTAACTACGATGGGCAATGTTAGTAATGTGGGTTTGATGGCGCAAAAAGCGGAAGAATATGGTTCACATGATAAAACCTTTGAAATTACAGAAGCAGGGTCTGTACATGTCAGCGATGATGCGGGTAATATTTTGATGGAACATAAAGTCGCGCAGGGCGATATTTGGCGTATGTGTCAAACCAAAGATTTACCCATTCGAGATTGGGTTAAGTTAGCTGTTAATCGCGCCAAAGCTACAGGGCAGCCAGCTATTTTCTGGCTTGATCCAGCTCGTGCACACGATAGAAATCTAATTGCGAAAGTTGAGTTGTACTTAAAAGACCATGATACTGCTGATTTAGATATTCAAATTATGTCACCGATCGAAGCGATTAAATTTACTTTGGCACGTGTTAAAGCCGGTGAAAATACTATTTCTGTAACAGGTAATGTACTGCGTGATTACTTAACTGATTTATTTCCGATTTTAGAATTAGGCACCAGCGCAAAAATGTTATCCATCGTGCCATTACTGGCAGGTGGTGGATTATTTGAAACCGGCGCAGGCGGTTCAGCACCCAAACACGTTCAGCAACTGCTTAAAGAAAATCATTTACGTTGGGATTCCTTAGGTGAATTTTTAGCACTGGCGGTTTCAATTGAAGACCTGGCAGAAAAAACCAAAAGTGTAAAAGCAGAAGTAATTGCCGAAGCATTAGATAAGGCGAATAGTCAGTTTCTACGAACCAATAAATCACCTTCGCGTAAAGTTGGCGAGCTGGATACACGCGGCAGTCATTTTTATCTTGCGCTCTACTGGGCACAGGCATTGGCAGAACAAACCAAGGACTCTGATTTACAAACAACATTCACTCCAGTTGCAAAACAACTATCAGATCAGGAAGCAACGATTGTTGCTGAGTTAAATGCAGTGCAGGGTGAGGGTGCTGAAATTGGTGGTTACTACCGTCCGAATAAAGCTTTGCTTACAGCCGTGATGCGTCCAAGCAGTAGCTTGAATACAATTATTGATGGTATATGATTATTTATAGCTCATCAGATTTGATCAGCCTGTTTATGTGTTTGGCTGATAGTTAGAAAACAAATTGTGTTTGCAGAAATAATTCATCTTCATCATCGTTTTTAACGCCGTTAAGGTTTTCACCCATTAGCATTGATTAATGTCGTTGTGCCATTTTTGTATAAACCGCCGGTAAATGCAGACTCGATAGTGTCAGCATCTAAAGGAGTTGTACTGCTGAAATATTATGTATTTATAATTATCGGGATTAGATTTATTATTTATCAATGGGTTATTGATAAGTTTTAACAAGTAGCTTTACTAAAAAACAAGCTTATTATCTAACTAGCCACACTTTGCTGGTGGGG
>CAZCOZ010000158.1:0-4423 GCA_964500555.1 uncultured Thiotrichaceae bacterium
ACACCACCACTATACTAAAGCTGCGTATGTTTTATGATTAAAACATAACCCCATCGCTCGTTATGATAAAATTTCTAACACGCACCCCGTTATAATCACCGTTATAGTCATAAAAAATAAAAGCCCAGGTATTACACATCTTCAAGCTATGAATAATTTTAATTTCAAGAAACAAAGCTTGTTAACAAATATTTTTTTAATAACTTTATTCGCACTATTAGCGTTTAGTCTTTACTTTTATTTCTCAAGTATTCGTAATGCAAACAAAGCAACAAAAATTTCGCAACAGACTATTAATAATCCGAAACTGCTTAATCCCGTAAATGCGCGAATCAGAATAAATTTATTAGGTAATACTCTATCTCAGCCAAAAACTCAGGTGTACATGCACACAACCAGCTATACAAATAATGAGGAGTACTCTGGTTTATCAGACAATGACCTTAGGGGATTTCTGGATGGCAATAATTTACACCCATGGAATCAATCGACCCAAATTCATTTACGTATCGGCCGACGGGGCAAAAGTCCGAAAAAAGGAGAATACGAATTATTCAGGGTTTTACAAAAATGGCAGGATGTCTATCTGCCTGAGCATTCAAAAGTAAATTCTGCATCAATTAAAATTAGCATAGAAAAATTTCAGGAGTTCCCTGTCAACGTGATGCTCTATAACATAAACAAAAACTGGAACCCCGGAGAAGGCGGAATTAAACGTAATAATAATAGCACCCCAAAAACAGGTGAAGTCTGGTGGGGCGAATTATCCGCAAATATAGAACAATGGGGCTTACCAGGAGCTGGCTTTAGCTCGGATAGTGATGCTAATGCAGATCGACCACTTATGCCTCTGGCAATGAAAACCTACTACCCTGGCGATAAACACCTGAAATTTTCATCTGCACAACTTGCGAAGTACATAGAAAAACAAACAGCGGATAACAAACCTCTGTTATTTCTCTTAAAACTGTCAGATTATGATGAAGATAAAAAAGGCTCCAGGATAGAGATATATTCTGCAGAGCAAGGCGATAATTTGAACAAAAATGACAGACGCCCCAAACTAACAATAAACTGGACAAGCAACCGAACAATAAAAGTTATTGAGAAGGATATACTTCTAGAGTACGGCAAATATTATTATTTCCCCAGAGTAAATATCGAAGATTATGACAGCATAGCGCTAGACACTATACTCAAGGAAAACAGCGCCGCACCAGTTATTGAAATTAGAAGTAGCGCAGATAATAAAATATCGAACTGGTCTGTTATAAGTCATGCAATGAAAATTAATCATTGGGACTGGTTTGAAATCAGGGTATCCCAGTTAAAAAATATAGTTGTGCTGGGTTCACCGTTTGAAACAAGTTTCCGAGACACATGGGTTGTAACAGCTAAGCCGGAAGAACAAATAGTTACCTGGACTTTTATTTCTCCTGATGGAACACATCATAAAGTCGATGCACAATATGATGGTGACAACACCTGGAGCATTCAATTTTTCCCGGACGTGCCTGGCCGTTGGAATTATTACTGGAACAGTAATTTTGTTAAAGAGCCTTACACTAGTGAGGTTGGCGAATTTGACGTAATGTCTGGAAACAAAGAAAATATCGCCGCCCAACTGGCCATACTGTTAGAGCAAATAAAGAGTGTTCGCATACATGATGATTCAGATATTACAGATCGGTATTTTGAAAAATTTTCGCGGCTAGAACGTGCATTTATGGAAACCCAAACTCCAGATACTTTTATTTCTGATCATTCGCAAAAAACACGTAACACCCTTAACGAAATAAGAAAAACAATTGACCCTCACCATTAAGCCTATATGAAAACTCGCACAGCTAATTATGTAAAAAATATTACTGGTGTCCTATTGATAGTTCTATCAATTACTTTATTGCCAGCTTTAACTCTAGCGCCAATAGCGCCGGACTGGACGCCATTGCCTTTAAAAAATTGGGCGTATGACATGCGGCTTAAAATCGGCAGACCAATCTTAACTCTTACGTCATTAGCCAATGCCGCTAAAGGTGAACCAACACTCGATTACATTACCGAATATAAAAAAGTTAAATTTGAAAGCGATGACCTTATTCTTTCTGGCTCACTATATGGCACTAGTGATCCTGGTAAAAATAAATCCGGTGTATTACTCGTACATGGCTCAACACCACAAGGCAGCAATTTAGGAATTTATCGGTTGTTAGGAAAAAAATTAGCTGCTCTAGGTTACATTGTTCTATCTGTAGACCTTAGAGGCTATGGCCAATCAGAGGACCCAAAAAATATAAACGATGCAACAAGTTTTACATTCGCTCGGGATGTTTATAACAGCATCACTTATTTAACTAGTGTTTCCCAAATAGATAAGGAAAATATTTATGTGATTGGTCACAGTTTTGGTGCTGATACCGTTATCTCTGCAGTAAAAAATGATAACCGAGTAAATAAAATGATTCTCATCGGTCCAGGAAGGCGATTTTTAGAAAGAGGCGGAAATACAAAACTTCCCGAATTTGAGTATTTTAAACGCAGAGACATGCAATATATGAAATTATCTGAACCTATTCCTGATGAGGTCTTTATTCAATATCGTATGCATTTACCGCTTGAGAATCACATGGAATATTTTTCCAGCTCTGGTCACATCCCTACTATGCTGATAGATGGTGAATTGGAATCACGTGAAGATAAGGAGTTTTTAAAGAAAGTTTATAATTCCATGGCTGGTCAGAAAGCATATCTCACAATACCTAATGCTGATCACTATTCCAATATTGCAAATTTCGGAAACTTAATAATATATGATGAAACAGCAGTTAATAAATTGATACAGGAAACACACTCTTTTATGCAACTGCCATTTAATTAAACACCGGACACTGCTACTTACAAATACTAAAAGCTTATATTATTTGAGAACTTTGCACGAAAGAAAATTTTCGTCATCTCCGAGTGTTTGTATCGGAGATCCAGTGACCTAAAGGCTATTATAGTCGCTGGATTCCCGATACAAAAATTCGGGAATGACAGCGTTTTTTTGTGATTTTTAATAAAACAACACTCGTGCAAAGATCTCTATTTATAAAACTAGTTTATATTTTAAACATAATTTAAAAATACTGAATAATAGTACAGCTTCCGCTACGAGCGTTGCAATTGCTGCCCCAACACCGCCATAATACGGTATAAGCGCAAAATTCATTATAATATTCGCCACTAAGAGCAACCACTCCAACCTTACTCTCTCCATTTGTCGCCCACTCGTTGTTAGCAGTTCAGCAAAAGCAAAATTTAACAACCTGAAAAAAATCGACACTGAAAGTATTTGCATAATTACAACGCCATCAGCGAATTCATCACCAATAACCGTCGTCAATAGCCACGGTGATAATATAAAAAACAAGCCACTCATAAACACGCTAATTAATAACATGGCGCCCACAAGACGAATAGCAAGAGCGCTTTGTTGAGCCTCATCATTTAAGTGAAATGATTTAAATAAAAGTGGCGTAAAAGTATTCGATACCGAGTAACCAATAATGTAAGCCATTGCTATAATTTTAAACACAGCACCATAAATGCCTACTTCTGCTTCCGTTCGCAAAAGAGATAAGATGAAAGCGTCAAAATTGAAATAAGCCACCCAGATAATATTGCTAGCAGCGAAAGGCAACGAATTCTTAAAAAATAATTGGAAATCTGAATAACCAAGCGCAACAAATTTTATATTTCTAAGTTTCATCCAGAAGAACCAGACAACTAAAATCGCTGCCGAGACAATAATTTGCGCATAAATTATTGAATGGATCGTAGCGTTATTAACCAATAAGTACAGTATGACTGACACCAGTAATAACAAACCGACTACCTGAATAACCGCAACATCTTCTGGTTTTCTCAGGATCAGTCCCAAATAGCGGAAAGGATAGTGCAAGCGGTTAATAACCAGTGCAACCCAAAGTAAAAGTGTAATTATTATTATTTCAGATGAATACGGGCTTATCGATAAAAAAGCCACAAGCAACACAAAGGCAACTAAAGACGACCATGCTATGGTGAAAAAACACAACGACAACCCAGAGTTTGCCTGTTCGCTATCAATACTTCCTCTGCGAGTGAATTCCTGTTCAAAACCAAGACCCGTTAACATCAAGAAAATACTACATACCGCGGTTGCCGTAGTATATTGCCCATATAAATGAGGACCCAGAAAACGCGCAATTAAAATAGCTATGACACCCATGGCTCCTTTAGTGGCAAAGTCAGCAATCACCATGAATGTGGCATTTTTAATCGTTTTACGTGGTTTCTCCATCAATGAATAAGGCCTTTGAGTTATATGATGTATTTATCAAACACTGAAATAAAAAACTCGGTCGCAAGCGAGCCGAGTTTTAAAACAAACCAAGCTGTC
>CAZCOZ010000159.1:0-4168 GCA_964500555.1 uncultured Thiotrichaceae bacterium
CTGTCCATTACGGCACATTAATTGCGGCTGTGGGCAGTTATCTGCAGGCTAAAAAAAATAACGGCGAATGGATTATTCGCATGGAGGATGTCGACACCTCTCGTAGGGTAAAAGGTTCAGATATTGAAATACTGAAAACATTAGAGACTTTTGGTTTTCAGTGGCAAGGTGACGTTGTTTACCAATCTCAACGAACCGAGCTTTACAGGCACGCACTCGACCAATTAATTTCACAATCATTAATATTTCCCTGCTTATGCTCTCGGAAACAACTGCAAAAAATAGACCATTCAATTTATCCCGGAACCTGTCGCTCTCGTTTACTCCCTGAAGTAAACTCCCATGCTTTACGTATTCACACGAATGATATCGACATCACTTTTAACGATTACGTTATGGGCAAACAAACTCAAAATATAAAACACGAATGCGGTGATTTTATTATCAAACGTCGCGATGGCTTATTTGCTTATCAGTTAGCCGTGGTGGTTGATGATGCCTTACAAAATATTACCGAAGTGGTTCGTGGAGCCGACTTACTTAGCTCAAGCAATCGGCAGATATACCTGCAGCAACAGCTTAACTATCCAACACCTCAATATTGCCACCTACCATTAGCTGTCGATGATAATGGTAACAAAATAAGTAAATCAGCTGGTGCCGCTCGCGTCGATATTCGTCATAAAGAGAAGTTACTCATTAGCGTACTCACTTTTCTGGGACAGTCTGTACCGAATGATTTAGAAAAATCATCACTAGATGATATCTGGAAATGGGCGATACAGAACTGGGACATTCATTTAGTCACTCAGGAAAATACTATTTCGCTCACCTCTTTTGATTAGAAATTTATCTAAACTCAGTGTATGCTAAACACCTAAATATATGCTGAATAACAAGTTAAAAAATAGAGGAAGCTTCCGTGTCTGGTATTGAAATTAATTCTGTCTTAACCGAAAACCGATTGTTCAAACCCAGTGCAGAATTCACTGCTAAAGCACGTATAAAAGCAGATGATCTAGCCGCTTTAAATAAACAGGCAGAAGACGATTACGAAGGTTTTTGGGCTACGCAGGCGAAACAATATATTGACTGGCACACCCCCTTTACAAAAACCTTAGATGATTCTAAAGCGCCACATTTTAAGTGGTTTACTGATGGCACAATGAATGTCAGCTACAACTGTATCGACCGACACCTTGAAACCAAAGCCGATAAAACCGCGATTATTTTTGAAGGTGAATCGGGTGATACACAACATATCAGCTACCAGCAGTTACATGACGATGTTTGTCAATTTTCCAATGCACTAAAAAACCACGGCATTAAAAAAGGTGATCGTGTTGTCATCTACATGCCAATGGTGCCTGAAGCCGTTGTCGCTATGCAGGCCTGCGCACGTATCGGCGCAATTCACTCAGTCGTGTTTGGTGGTTTTTCTGCCGAGTCGTTACGCGACCGTATCGAAGATGCACAAGCGGTTATGTTAATTACCGCTGACGGCGGCACCCGTGGTGGAAAGATCGTCGAACTAAAAGAAGCGGCAGATAAAGCCTTAAACAAAGGCTGTGAAAGCATCAACAACGTTATCGTATTAAAACGCAGTGCGCATAATATAAAAATGCAGGCGGGTCGTGATATCTGGTGGTCCGATGCCATCGCAAAACAGGACACAAAATACGAACCCGAATGGGTTAATGCAGAAGACCCTTTATTTCTGCTTTATACCTCAGGCTCAACCGGCAAACCCAAAGGCATTCAACACTCCAGCGCGGGTTATTTATTAAATGCCGTTATCACCAACCTCTGGGTGTTTGATCTACACGATCATGATACATTCTGGTGTACCGCTGATGTTGGCTGGATTACAGGACACACTTATGTCGCCTATGGGCCATTAGCCGCAGGCGCTACTATTGTAATGTATGAAGGCGCACCCGTGATTCCCGATGCAGGACGTTTCTGGAAAATGTGCGAGCAACACAAAGTCACTATTTTCTACACCGCGCCTACTGCGATTCGTGCCTTGATGAAATTCGGTGATGAATATCCGAACAAATACGATCTGTCTTCCATACGCTTACTGGGCACCGTTGGCGAACCGATAAATCCCGAAGCATGGATGTGGTATCACACTGTCATCGGCAAAGAGAAATGCCCTATTGTTGATACCTGGTGGCAAACCGAAACCGGCGCCAATGTGCTTACCCCTATCCCTGGTGTGACTGTAACGAAACCCGGCTCATGCACATTACCACTTCCTGGCATGGTGGTAGATGTTGTTAATGAAGACGGCGAATCCATTACCGAGGCAAACAAAGGTGGCTATCTTGTTATCAAGAAACCCTGGCCTTCAATGCTAAGAACGATCTGGGGCGACGATCAACGTTATGTTGACACTTACTTCCCTAAATTTGAGGGCAAATATTATCTCGCTGGTGACAGCGCACGACGTGATGAAGATGGCTACTTCTGGATCATGGGTCGTATTGACGATGTGCTTAATGTTTCCGGTCATCGCCTGGGTACTATGGAAGTTGAATCTGCACTGGTGGCACATAAAACCGTCGTCGAAGCGGCCGTTGTTGGTCGCCCACACGACGTTAAAGGCGAAGCCATTGTTGCATTTGTTATTTGCAAAGGTGATCGCCCAGTCGGCGAAGAGGCTGAAAAAATGCTTGCTGAATTACGCAACTGGGTTGGCGAGCAAATCGGCGCTATCGCAAAACCGGATGACATCCGCTTTGCAGAAGGCCTGCCCAAAACGCGTTCAGGAAAAATCATGCGCCGTTTATTACGCACCATTGCGGCGGGTGAAGAAATTACCTCCGATATTTCAACATTGGAAAACGAAGCAGTCGTTGCGCAATTACAGGGTAAAGAATAATCAATAGAAATAATTTCAGACAATAAAATATTGCTTTGCGTGGTACAAAATACACACTTGAAATACACGTATGAAAGAAACGTACAAAACAGTCGCCGGAGTCAGCAGACGCAGTACCGGTTTTAACCAAAACCGAATTTTCACTTTGGGCGAAACACGAAGTCACCAGAGACAAAGACAACGGGCACCGCGTTAATAACAGTGCTGACAATCAGACAATGCTCGCCTAAGAAGTATTTCGTGAGATGAAGTTAGCTAGCTTTCTTAAGAAACACTAGTAACCTTTTTAAAAGCGACAAATATCTTAAAATCAAATAGTTATATGTTATTTGAAAAGTATTTTCTTGAAATTTTACTTAATCAAATTTATGACTACAACGGCAACAAAGCAATCCTGTCCAGACGAATACACAACTCTTTATCTGCATGATCAGTAAACACTAAAAACTCTTCCTTATTTTCTACCTTCAGATCGATTGGCAACACACTACCAGTGTGCGCATCACCTTTTTCATCCAGCCACTTAACGGCAAGATGCACTTTTTTCATAATGGCAATTTCATACTCATCATGAAGTGAACAGGCAATAGGCGTATAAGTAGTACTCATAGCGATATGATAACGCCATTTAACATTATCTATCCAGTGATAGTGTGCAGATTTCCTTGAACCATAGTCCTTGAACGACATACGTTGCACTGCAGTTTATTTAAATAACCAGAATGAGAAATCATCTTATGCTTTGCAGCACAACCATGCATACTCCATCACAATAAAAGAGTATGAATGGTGAACAACAACTTATCTTTGTTTTTCTTTTAATATTAATAAGATGCTTAAAAAATCCATTCCCTGAACATGTCTTTTACCTTTCACCAGACGAACTTTTTTATGCTTTATGGGCGGGGTAATAACAGCATTTTCAGCATCAGAGTCTATCCGCTTATCATTCGTATGACTGACAATATCTTCCATATCATCAGCCATTTCTCCCTCAATAAAAGACGGCTCGCTTTGCAAGATAGCCACCTCGCTTTTTTCCATCGTCTGTTCTATCGATTCATGCGTTAAATCTTCATGTGTTAAACCTTCATGTACTAAATCTTTCGGCTCAGATAAAGTGATTTGCTCAAATAAGGCTTCCACCTTATCGTCTTCACTCATTAACGCATGAGAATTAGCAGAATAAAACTGCACAAAAATAATGGGCAGTGTTACCAGGATCAGTATTGTAAGTAATTGCACGGGCAATCCCATCAGTAAGTTGATATACAGGGATTT
>CAZCOZ010000160.1:0-2239 GCA_964500555.1 uncultured Thiotrichaceae bacterium
ACTTTATTTTTTAAGTCTTTGCATTGAATACATAAAACTTTATTCGAAATAGATTCAAGAATTTCATCACGTTGATCGTTATCAAAACTTAAATCACTATCCCAAAGAACAACGCTAACACCTTTTGCTACAGCATCTTGTGCGTACAATAAACCGTGCGTGTTATAACCTTGATGCGCGATAAATAAATTTCCACTGCATGCCTTTCTATTATCCTGCACCAGTGCATTTATTTTAATATCATGACATTGAGCGATCAAAGAATCGTCCACAAAACCTTCTAACAAAAAATCTAATGCAACATCAGAAGACATATTCATTCATCTCCTGCTTGCATGGCTATAGTTGTTTCTGGCACCGCTTTAACAACCTTTTGCTTTGCCATTTTTTTTATCTTTCGTTCAACTACATCTTCAACTGGCACATCCATACTCATTAACTGCTGATCCGAAATTCGATCCGGCGCGACATCAAGTAGACGCATCGCGCCTGACATCACTTTACTAAATACAGGTGCTGCAACCAGTCCACCAAAATATTCTCCGTTTCTTGGCTCGTTAATCATCACCACCATCACCAATTCGGGATTATCCGCAGGAACCATGCCTGAAAAAATAGACAAATAACGGTCTTCCGCATAACCACCTGCCATAAACTTATGCACTGTGCCTGTTTTTCCTGCCACACTATAATTTGCCACAGCGCCTCGCTTACCGGTGCCATCTGAAATCACTCGCTGCATCATTTTTCTTACGGCCTGCGCTGTTTCCGCTGACATCACACGCTTTCCTCCAACACTTTTTTTACTTTCTGATTCTTGCTCAGAATCTTCGTCCAGTAAAAAACTCACAGGATGCAAAATACCATCAGCTGCGATAGCAGAATAAGCATGCGCCAGTTGCAGCGGCGTAACCGAAACCCCATAACCAAACGCCATTGATGCCCTTACAAAATCATTATCACTGGCATTCAGAGACAACCGGCCATCGACTTCACCTGGAAAACCACTGTTTGTCGACACCCCAAAACCTAAATTCCTATACATCGACCACTGCTCTTCCGCATCCATTGCTAACGCAATTTTACTAATACCGACATTGCTCGATTTTTCTAAAACGCCACCAACATCAAGATCACCGTAATTCTTTTCATCACGAATAGGATTACCATTAATCATCATCTTGCCCGGCGCAGTCTCAACTTTGTAATACGGTTTCCAACGACCGCTCTCAAGTGCTGCGGCAATGGTGATCGGCTTCATTGTTGAACCTGGCTCAAACACATCGGTTACCGCACGGTTTCTCATTGCCTGCGGTTTCATTTGCTTGCGATCATTAACATTAAAGGATGGCTGATTTACCATTGCCAACACTTCGCCTGTATGCACATCAAGCACAACAGCCGAACCCGCTACTGCATTATGTTTAAGCACTGCTGCTTTCAAAGTACGATAGGTTAAATACTGCAGACGTTTATCAATACTTAATTTTATTTTTTTGCCGGGCTGAGCTGACTTGATTCGCTCAACATCATCAAATGCACGACCCAAACGATCACGAATAACACGCTTCTTTCCAGGATGGCCTTTCAACCAGTCATCAAACGCCAGTTCAATCCCCTCCTGTCCATTATCATCAATATCCGAAAAACCAATAACATGTGCAGAAACTTCACCGCTTGGGTAGTAACGTCGGTATTCATTTAACAAAGCCACACCAGGCACTTTCTTAGACATTACCTCTTCTGCTAATCCCGGCGAAACATGACGTTTCAAATACAGAAACTCTCGCTTTACATTATTTTTAATTTTTTCTTTCAGACTGATGACATCAAGTGACAGCAATTTAGCAACGCCCACCACTTCATCTAAATGATATTGTGTAACCTGTGGATTTAGCCAGACACTGTTTACCGGCGCACTCACCGCAAAGGGCTCGCCGTTTCTATCAACAATGTCTCCACGATGTGCTGAAATTGCAACTGTACGAAGCTGGCGAGCATCACCCTGACGCTCAAAAAACTCGCTATCCAAAATTTGCATATCAAGTGTTTTAGCCAGTACTGCTGTTGCTAGCAACATAAAAACTCCCACCACAGAATAACGTCGCCACAGCGTTAGTGGTTTAGCGGATTTCGATTTACGGCTATAGGGCTTCACTTTTTATATTGCTTCTTTATAATTTATTTCTATTATTTATTTCTATTATTTATTTCTATTATTTATTTCTATTATTTATTT
>CAZCOZ010000160.1:2339-4135 GCA_964500555.1 uncultured Thiotrichaceae bacterium
CCATACTTTCTAAGCACATACGCCAGATCACTGTGTTTCACTTTTGCCAACCACTGCCTCGCTGTTTCGCCCTGACTGGTATCCATGCGCATATCCAGCAAACCAGAACGTAAAAAACTGAAGCCACGTTCAGCATTATCCAGTTGAGGCGAAGAAACGCCTAAATCCATCAGCACGCCATCAATTTTTTTTATCAACCCTAATTGCGCTATCACGTCGGCTACCTGATCAAAGTTACAATGCTCTACTTTTAAGCGGGACTCATTTGCAAACTCCTTTTTAGCGTAATTTATTGCCTCTGGATCAAGATCAAATGCGATCAGTTGACCCTGCTCATTTAATTGCTGCAAAATGGCGCGACTATGTCCACCGCGACCAAATGTTGCATCGATATAATTTCCGTCTGGGCGAATATTCAGCGATGCTATGGCTTCATCCAGAAGCACCGATTGATGACCAAAGTCACTCATTCAACCATCCGCTCGATAGAAACACTTAATCAACGAAGCAATAAGGCACATTAATAAAAAAACATTAATAAAGCGTTAGCTTTTCTAGCGATTCCATAAGCTCGCCTTCACCAGATTGCATGGCATCTACCCATTCGTCCTGGTTTTCATCCCATGTATCCGCATCCCAGATTTCTAATTTTTTACCCTGACCAATCAAAACTGCTTTTTTAGTCAGACCAGCAAACTCTCTCAGTTTTGCTGGTAATAAAATTCGCCCTTGAGCATCCATCTCCAGCTCAGTCGCGTAACCCATTAATAAACGCTGCAATAAACGTGCAGGCTTGCTTAAAGTAGGTAATTCCATTAACTTAAGCTCAATAATTTCCCATTCAGGAAGAGGAAAAACCAGCAGACAGCGATCTCGATCAACCGTAACTACAATGCGTCCACCGCAATTTTCAAGCAATTGCTCGCGATGACACACAGGCATAGCCATTCTGCCTTTAGCGTCTATTGATATATTTTGTATGCCGCGAAAACGCATTGATTACGATTAACCCACTCTGCTTATGACAAATAGTTTTAAAAGTGATGAAATCTGGAACTAGAAAGCCCAAAATTTCCACTTTTCCCCATATATTTCCACTATAGGTATTTTCACTACCACATGTCAAGCTTTTTTACGTCGTGAAACCGTAAAAATGCTATATGTGACAGCGACTTAGATAAATTCAGAAAAAAATGAAGGACGTATTTAAAGGATATGTTTTCTAAATCATGAGCTTGTTTATTTAAGCTAACAATTTACTTTAAGTATAAGAGAAATCAGTCTGGATTTGACTAAAAACGCAAAAGATCTTGCCAGTCGCAAGCTTTGATGAAGCAATATTGGTCAGAAATTAACCAGAAGTGATTTGCACACACCTTGGTTATGAGCAAAACACGATAAAAAGTGGGAGCCGGCCGATAAGCCGGGTTTTGTCGAGGACAATCATTCATCTGGGCAACATGTCACCATGCACCTCAAGCGACCTACCCGGGAACAGTGCGGACCGCACATTATGTCCCCCTATTTGGTCTTGCTCCGAGTGGGGTTTACCATGCCACAAACGGTTACCCGTTGCGCGGTGCGCTCTTACCGCACCATTTCACCCTTACCAGTATTTAAAAACACCGGCGGTTTATTTTCTGCTGCACTTTCCGTGGGCTTTCACCCCCCAGGCGTTACCTGGCACTCTGTCCTATGGAGCCCGGACTTTCCTCCCCAGACTAATGTCTGGCGCGATTGTCTGGCCAACTCCCACGGTAATTTTACACTATTATCGGTCGAATCGAACAGTCTAA
>CAZCOZ010000161.1:0-3952 GCA_964500555.1 uncultured Thiotrichaceae bacterium
CGATAAAAACATTCGGGGATGACAGTAAAAAACGATTTTGATCTTCAATGATTTTAATTAATCTTAATCAGTAACTTATTTTGTTTTGCTATTTAACCGGACACTAGTGTGTAACGAGCAGACGAACGGTCGTTATTCAGTTAAAGATTTTGTAGTGATAGTCGATATGTTGATTAATGATAATCAACAGCAAGATAGTTAACAAAAAACGATTTAGCTCGAAACAAGCTTGCTCGTGTGTCATTAAGACATACATTATCCAGCAAAGTGTTTTACCGTTCTTACAAAAGTGGCGATTTTTGTTATTGCTGTTACCCGTGACTTTTTTTGTAACGGCTTGCAGTAGTACGATCACTACTGAAGAAGCGGCAGTCGATAACGATCTGTTTGTTGCCAAAGCCCTGTATTTTGATAAACGAACCCCCGATGACTTTTATCATGAAGAATCATCCAGCGACCTGTTTGCGTCTATTAGCCATGTGAAAAATATTGGGATACTGCCTCTTGATAATCGCTCTGGATTATCTGTTTATGAATTATCAAGTGACGATTTTGTAGAAGCGATGACATGGGATGAACAAGCAACAGTATATCAGCCGCTATATAGTCAGTTAGTCGCTAACAGTGAGACAGATTTATATTACCAGTTCACACGTGTTAATCCTGATTTGCCAGAGTTTGTCGACATATCGCGTGTATTCAAAGCCAGTGTTCTCAATCGTGCAGGGGTTGATCGAAGTAATGAAGATGGCGAGTATCAGGGTAAAATCACGCTAACGGATATAACGGTGGCTGACGTAAAACAGCTTGTAGAATATTTGTGGATGTTTTCTTTTAGTAACAATTACAGTAATGCCGTGTTGGAATCATATACCCGTGAAACAGTAGACGAATTTATTCATACCCTGAAACAGGCCAGGATCAATTTTAGTCATGATGGCAGTTGTGATGAAATTGAATTATATGAAATCAGCTACTCTATTGCCAAAGAATCGGGTTTGATTTGGCGAGATAAAGTATTGATGAGTACCTTTTCAGCAAAACGTAACGGTACTTCAGTTGAAATTTGTAAATAGTGCAGTTCCTGATTAATAAGTTATGAACTAATAATTTTAAACCTAAGATCAGGGATCTACATAATCAACAGCAGCAGTAAGTTGATAACCTTTGTTTCTAATCGTTTTGATAATTTCAGGTCTGCGAGGATCTTTCTCGATCTTTTTGCGTAATTTCGAAATAGCCATATCCGCTGAACGATCAAGTGGCGACCATTCCCGACCGGATAATATATTCAATATTTCTTCTCGCGATATCGTGTTGTTTGAAAAACTAACGAGTTTTTCAAGCAGAGTATATTCTGTGCTGGTGATTTCGATGTTTTCGCCTTCGGGAGAATGCAAGGTCTGTTTGAGAAGATTTAGGCTCCAACCAGAAAACCTGGCTAGTTTTTTATTCGTCGCGGCTACTACAGATGTTTGCGTACGGCGCAAGACAGTTTGAATTCGAGCAATCAGTTCTTTTTCTTCAAAAGGTTTAGTGATGTAATCATCAGCCCCTATTTCAAGTCCACTCACCTTATCATCAATTTCGGCTTTGGCTGTTAGAAAAATAATGGGCGTGGTAGATGTGGTTCGAATCTTGCGTGCCAGTGTGAATCCATCCGTGTCGGGCAACATAACGTCCAGCAGTATAAGTGCTACTGTATTGTCATGTAACAATGCGTGTGCTTCTTCGGCACTATGTGCACAAATTATATCGAAATCATTTTTTTCGACATACCTTTTAACCAGTCGACATATTCTTTCGTCATCATCGACGAATAATATCTTAGCTTTATTCTTCATCGTATTAGCAGCTTCACTTTATTTAGAATTATTATAAGTTGCTCAGCATAGTAATAAATTCCGTTTAATATGTATATTACAAAACAGTGACTTAGCTCGAATAATTACAAAACTTTACATTAAGCGAATTACCGCTTTCCGAGTTACTGGTTTCAATAATGCTGGAAATTCATCCAGTTACCAATTCATCATTCTACCTCAGTATCAAATTAAAGATATTGGTAATTCGACCGATGTATATAGGCATGCAAAGTAATTATTGCTGCGATACGTTTTATCGCTGCAGATTTAATCATTAATACTGATGGTGAATGAAAGCCAGATGAGGAGAAGGCAGTGGATTTAGCGACGCTTATAGGGGTAGTGGGAACGATTGCCTGTATTATTGCAGCCATCCTGATGGGGGGCGAAATGGGCATGTTTGTTAACGGCCCAAGTATCATGATTGTTATCGCCGGAAGTACAACAGTGGTGTTGATGAAATTTTCTTTGACAACCATGTTGGGTGCTTTTGGGGTGGCGGGTAAAGCCTTTATTCATAAAGCCAGCCAACCAAGTGACATCATTGAACAAAGTGTTGAACTTGCAAACGTCGCACGAAAAGATGGCTTATTAGGGCTGGAAAGTGTTGAGGTGAAAAATGAGTTTCTTGCTAAAGGTATCACTATGGTGGTTGATGGTAGCCCACCAGAACTGGTTAGCAAAATACTTTCCAAAGAAATTAGTATCTCGATTGAACGAAATGAAAGGGGGCTAAGTATCTTTAAGGCGTTGGGCGATGTTGCTCCTGCAATGGGAATGATTGGTACCTTGATTGGTTTAGTACAAATGATGTCAAACATGAGTGATCCTAAATCTATTGGTCCTGCTATGGCCGTTGCGTTATTGACTACTTTATATGGCGCTATTATTGCGACAGTGTTTGCGTTACCGATTGCCGATAAACTGGCACTGCGTAGTGCTGAAGAACGTACAACAAAATCCATGATTCTGGAAAGTATTAGTGCAATACAGGAAGGTTTGAATCCGCGAATGATAGAAGGTTTGTTGAGTGTTTATTTGCCAGAAGAGAAAAAAGGAAAATCGGGTAAAGCGGTATAAATGTTGTATATAGAGCACGGCAGATAAATAATCATGAGCGATTGTCAATGCGAAGAAGTAAAGTGTCCTGAGGGAATACCCGCCTGGGTAATGACGTTCGCGGATTTAATGTCGTTACTCTTAGCCTTTTTTGTATTGCTATTTTCTTTTTCATCAATGGATAAGGCTATCTATAAAGAAGTTGCTGGCTCGATGAAAGATGCTTTTGGTGTGCAACGTGAAATTAAGGTAACAGACTCACCTAAAGGCATTAATATTATTGCACGTGAGTTTAGCCCAGGGGTAATACAGCCATCGATAATCAATGAAGTCAGGCAAATAACGACGAACGAGAGTAAGAAAAACCCTGTTTTTAAAGATAATAATAAAGAAAAAAATGCCTCTTCTCTAAGTGAAGATGATCTTGAAATAATGGAAAAGATAAAAAAAGACAGTGAACTATTACGCGAAGTGATTGATGACGAAATATCAGTGGGATTAATTGAAGTCAAAGTCACGGAAAAAAGAATTATCTTAATGGTTAGAGAGAAAGGTTCGTTTGCTTCAGGTAGTGCAACAATTATTGAACCATTCAAAAGGATAGCTGGAAAAATAGGTAAGGTATTCAGTGATTTTGAAGGTGAGATTATTGTTTCGGGACATACTGATAATATACCAATTAGTACCAGTCGTTTTCGTTCTAACTGGGAATTATCTTCTTCGCGAGCGGTAAGTGTTATCCATCAGTTGGCTAAAGAGCAGGAATTAAAAGATAAGCATTTTGAAATTGCGGCGTATGCAGATACGAAACCGGTTGATTCAAATGATACTGTGAGTGGTCGTGCTAAAAATAGACGTGTTGAAATTATGATGGATTATTCAAGAATTAAAACGGGTAAGCGATTGATGGCAGGCTCGGATGCTAGTGACATTGTAGTCGATGAAAAAATGATAATTGATCAATCAGTCGCATTATCTAAAGAAGTAGGAATGGCCCATGAAAATAACCAGGAAAATTAGCCAAAAAA
>CAZCOZ010000162.1:0-3871 GCA_964500555.1 uncultured Thiotrichaceae bacterium
GTTTGACGGTATCTGATGCTTTTAGATTGATGTTAACGCGGGTTGCTATTGAAAAAACGTTACCTTTTGAGCCGTTAATTCCAAATAAAGAAACTATCCAGGCAATGCGGGAAGCGCGTAAAGGAAAGCTGGACGCCTTCGACAGTGTCGATGATTTGATGGCCGACTTAAATAAGTGAGATTAGAGCGGACTAAAAAATTTAAGCAGGATTACAAGCGAGAAGCAAAAGGTCGTCATCGCAAAATCCTCGATGATTCTTTCATTGTCGTACTCAAGTTACTTCTTGAAAATAAACCACTGGCTGAGAAATACAAGGATCATGCTTTGACAGGTGATTGGTTTGATCACCGCGATTGTCATGTTAAACCAGATTTGGTTTTGATTTATCGTAAGCCTGATAAGAAGGTCTTGCAGCTTGTGCGGATGGGTTCACACAGTGAATTAGGTTTGTAGATGCTGAATACGAATTATAGAGGTGTCATTTTCACGATTTTTTTAGCGTTTCCAGCAATGCACTAGCAGGACTAGAAAGTGTTCTCGATTTATGCAGCAAAACACCAAGATGCCGTTCCATTTTTATATTTTTTATCGTCAATTTTTTTAATGATGCATCGATCATGGATTGTGGTAATACTCCCCAGCCTAAACCATTCTGTATCATCGCTTTAATCGTTTCCAGATAATTGGATTCCATAATGATTTTTACATTGGGTTTTAATTTCAAAGCCTGATCAATAATGTCACGTGTATGTGTACTTTGTGATTGTAACAATACGCCATGCTCTGAAAGTTGCTTCACGGTGATATTCCTTTTCTTTGCTAGTGGGTGATCTTTTGCAACAACACAGGACATGATATCCGTCCAGATAGGAACCGTTGTCAAAGGTGGTTCAATATTATCGGCGAGTGTGATTAGGGCGAGTTCAATGTCTCCTTTCAAAATAAGTGATGCAGCCTGCTCTGAATCCATAAATTGAATATCAAGTTCTACCTCAGGGTATTGCCGAGTATATTTCCGTAGAATGGGCGGTAAACGATGCAGTCCGATATGATGGCTGGTGCCAAATTTCATGTGACCGCTAACTTCAGTTCTCAGCGTGCTAATAATGCGTTTGCCTTCATTGATTTCTGCAGCCACACGTTGATAGCTTGGCAATAAAGCTAACCCAGCTTGAGTTAGTTGAATCTTCTTTCCAAGGCGATCAAATAATTTGCAATCAAGAGAATCTTCTAGAGTAGCAATGCGCTTACTAATGGCTGGCTGCGTGATGAAAAGTTTTTCAGCTGCACGAGAAAAGGAAGTGGTTTCAGCAACCATCAAAAATGCGCGTATGTTTTGTATATCCATGTGATTTATTATATAACCAATTTTTAATATAACCAATAGTTATCAATAATATAAAAAATATGAATTTGTTTTATATTTGAAATGGGGTTAATCTTGTTGCATGTGAATATTTTCAGCATCGCAACATAGTAGTTCGTGATGCAATTAGGTAATAAGCAATGACGTGGCGGGTATCCAGATGATAAAGGCTCAGGCAAGTGGCGCAAGAACACTTTACGATAAATTATGGGATGACCATGTTGTGCGTAGTGAGGATGATGGCACTGCATTATTGTACATCGATCGACATTTAGTACATGAAGTAACTTCGCCGCAAGCATTTGAAGGTTTGCGTATTGCAGGGCGACAACCC
The DNA here is from genome assembly GCA_964500555.1 of uncultured Thiotrichaceae bacterium. Lineage (GTDB taxonomy): Bacteria > Pseudomonadota > Gammaproteobacteria > SZUA-229 > SZUA-229. Next base: position 1,702 of record CAZCOZ010000162.1, read on the forward strand.
TGGCGAGCCAGTTCTATTGTAGCGGTTCCCGATCATAATGTGCCAACAACCGATCGTAGTCAGGGCATTCAGGATCCCGTGGCAAGGTTGCAGGTTGAAACTCTGGACAATAATTGTAAAGAGTTCGGTCTAACAGAATTTGATATGACCGATGAGCGTCAGGGTATCGTTCACGTTATCGGCCCAGAGCAAGGTGCAACACTGCCGGGTATGACGGTTGTTTGTGGCGATTCGCACACTTCAACACACGGTGCGTTTGGCGCATTAGCATTTGGTATTGGTACCTCAGAAGTTGAACATGTTTTAGCAACACAATGTTTGATGCAAAACAAAAGTAAAAACATGTTGGTTTCAGTTGATGGTGAAGTTCATTCAGGCGTCACCGCAAAAGATATTGTATTAGCCATCATTGGTGAAATTGGTACAGCAGGCGGCACAGGTTATGCCATTGAATTTGGTGGCGATGCGATAAAAGCGCTGTCGATGGAAGGGCGAATGACAGTTTGCAATATGGCGATTGAAGCCGGTGCGCGCGCAGGCATGATTGCTGCTGATGAGACAACGATTGAGTATGTTAAAGGTCGGCCGTATACGCCAACGGGTGAAGATTTAGAAAATGCAATTACATATTGGCGAACGTTGGTTAGTGACGAAGGTGCAGAATTTGACAGTGTGGTTCGTTTAGATGCTGCATCAATAAAACCACAGGTAACCTGGGGCACGTCGCCTGAAATGGTGTTGTCGATTGATGATGTCGTTCCTGACCCTGCTGATATTGACGACAGTGTCAAAGCAGATGGTATAAGTAAGGCATTAAAGTATATGGGATTAGAGTCGGGCACTTTAATAAAAGATATTAGTGTCGATAAAGTTTTTATAGGTTCGTGTACCAATTCTCGTATTGAAGATTTACGTGCTGCTGCAAAAATTGCGCAAGGGAAAACAGTGGCAAAAAATGTCATGCTTGCGATGGTTGTTCCCGGTTCGGGTTTAGTCAAAAAGCAGGCAGAGTCAGAAGGGCTGGATAAAATTTTTATTAACGCTGGTTTTGAATGGCGTGAACCAGGTTGTTCGATGTGTTTAGCAATGAATGCTGACAAGCTTGAACCAGGTGAGCGTTGTGCTTCAACCTCGAATCGAAACTTTGAAGGTCGACAGGGACAGGGTGGGCGTACACATTTAGTGAGTCCTGCAATGGCAGCTGCTGCAGCCGTGTATGGTCACTTTGTTGATATTACGAATTTGGATGTTGTCACTAAAAATATTGCTGCTGAGAGGCAAGGGTAATGAAAAAATTTACTACACATACAGGTATCGTTGTACCAATGGATAGGCCGAATGTTGATACCGATGCGATTATTCCAAAGCAGTTTTTAAAATCCATTAAGCGTTCAGGATTTGGGCCGAATGCGTTTGATGACTGGCGATATTTAGATGCAGGTGGGCCAGACATTGATAACGATAGTCGTCGTATTAACCCTGATTTTATTTTGAATCAGTCACCCTACGATAAAGCAACGATTTTGTTAGCACGAGAAAATTTTGGTTGTGGTTCGTCACGTGAACATGCGGTTTGGGCATTGGATGATTTTGGTTTCCGTGCAGTGATTGCACCAAGCTTTGCAGATATTTTTTACAACAACAGTTTTAAAAATGGTCTATTGCCAATTGCTCTCTCAGCTGAAATTGTGGATGATTTATTTCAGCGAGTTGAGTCGAATTCTGGTCTGGAAATTTCGATTGATCTTGAAACACAAACGGTCAGTTGTGAAGGTGAAAAAATTTCAATATTTGAAATTGATGATTTTCGTAAACATTGTATGTTAAATGGTTTAGATGATATTGCATTGACATTGCAACATGCAGACAAGATTAAAAGTTACGAAGAGAAAAGAAAACAAACCGCACCATGGTTGTTTTAAGGGATTTGTTTGAAAAAAACATTTGCCGCGAAGAACGCGAAAAGCGCAAAGGTAAAAGAAGTATCGTAAATTAGCATATAATTAACACCCGCATTTTGTGGGCTGTTTGAGTTAGAGAAAATTATGAGTTTAAAAATTGCAGTCATGCCTGGTGATGGCATTGGTATTGAAATTATTACAGAAGCTGTAAAGGTTTTAGATCATTATAAAAATAACGGTCGTCTTGATGTTGAATTAAACGAAGCGCC
>CAZCOZ010000163.1:0-3783 GCA_964500555.1 uncultured Thiotrichaceae bacterium
GATAATTAAGCCGATAATTAAGTCAATGATTAACTCTGGATAAACATTAAAGTGTTTCAACGCTTCATACAAAACCACGTTCTTGCTAATTTATTTTTTGTATTAGTATTAGTTTTAGGTTTAATCAGCTATCTGGCTTTACCTCGCGAGCAAGACCCAAGCATTAACTTTAACTGGGTGCAGATTACTACCAGTCTGCCCGGCGCGTCTGCTGTTGATATTGAAAAACGTATTACTGATCCGCTGGAAGATGTCATTCGCAGTGTTTCCGATATTAAATTCACTTCCAGCAATAGTCGCGAAGGTATATCAAATATATTAATACGCTTTGGCGATATCTCCGATCGTGTTTTCGATAAACGCATTGCAGATTTACGCCGTGAAATTCAGAACAAACAAAATGAATTACCTGACGAAGCAAACGATCCTTTTATATTCGAAATCACTACCGATAACGCTTACCCTACTGCATCAATCGTAGCAATTTCGGCAGCAAATGATGAAAACTTACGCATTCAATCGGAGCGCATTAAAAAAGAATTAGAAAACATAAAAGGCGTCGACAGAGTTATGACCACTGCTTTAGACGATCCTGAACTACAGGTTTTTTTCGACCCGCAAAAATTACAGCACTATGGTATTAAGCCCAGCGACCTGGCTGATACGATTCGCAATTATTATCAGGATACACCCGCGGGTAGTTTAAAAGTGCAATCGGAAGAATGGTTTATTCGGTTAACTGGTGCTAACGCGCGCCCGGACGTGTTAGCAACCCTGCCCATTCTTACTGCACAGGGTGAAGTTCCCCTTAGCGAAGTTGCAGAAGTAATTCGTAGTCGAGAAGAAGCAGAACAATTAGTCAGCTTTAATAACCAGGCGGCTGTGTTGTACGCCATTACCAAAAAACCTAAATCCAATACGCTTGAACTCGTTGAAAATATCAACACCTTTATCACACAACGTAATTCGTTCACAGATAACACAGGTGTAAAACTGATATTGATTGATGATTCAACAGAAATAACCAATAAATCAATTCATGTTATGCAAACCAATGCGCTGGTTGGTTTATTTTTTGTCCTTATTGTCACCTGGATTTTTCTTGGCTTTCATCTCGCCATATTAACCAGCATAGGTATTCCTTTTATTCTTGCTGGCACTTTCTGGGCGATTAGTTTGCTTGGCCAGAGTTTAAATATTATGGTTCTGCTCGGCGTAGTCATTTCATTAGGTATGCTGGTTGACGATGCAGTCGTTGTAGTCGAAGCAATTTACCAACGCTTAGCTCGAGGTGTCGATCGCGTGACGGCCTGTATCGACTCGCTAAAAGAAGTCGCCGCACCAGTAACTACAGCGGTATTAACGACCATGTCTGCTTTTTTACCCTTAATGTTAATGCCGGGAATTATGGGCGAGTTTTTAATGGTCGTTCCCATGGTGGTTTCGATTGCTTTAGCCATCAGCCTGGTGGAAGCTTTCTGGATGTTGCCCGCACATATCATTGCAAGTAAAACCGAATTCAACAACCCCTCAAAAATGCATCTGTGGCGAAAAAAATTCACCCATCGCATACAACTTAGCTATATAAAAACCTTGCTCAAAATCATGCGCTATCCGATACACGCATTGGCGGCAATTACGCTGGCATTTTTATTAGCGGTAGGGGCAATTGCTGCAGAAATGGTCAAAGTCGATTTTTTTGCCAGTGATCCAATACGAAAATTTTATATCAATATCGAAATGCCGCCAGGCACAACGTTAGAAGAAACCTTAGAGACCACGCTAAAAATCGAAACTATTTCACGCAATTTATTAAGCGAAGAAGAAACCCGCGCACTGGTCAGTTACGCCGGCCAGATGTTTACTGAAACAGAACCTTTCTTTGGTAATAACTATGGGCAGATTATGGTTAGTCTAAGCCCTGACACTGAGAATACATTTCGCCATGTTGATACGGTGCTTGATGAAGTCCGAGAAGCCGTGAGTGATTACCCTGGCCCGCTAAATGTTTCCTTTTTTCGACTTGCAGGTGGCCCACCAACATCAAAACCGATCAGTGTAAAAGTACGCGGTGATAATTTACAACAAATCGAAACTGCAGCCATTGCGTTAAAAGAAATTTTAAAAGGTATTCCCGCGATAAAAGATATTACCGACGATTTTTCAAAAGGCCGTAATGAACTTAACTTAGTTTTCGATAGCTACGCAATTCAAAACAGCGGTTTAAGCCCCGCTGATATTGCCAGAAATTTACGTTTACTGGTTGACGGTGAAATTGTTGCTTCAATGCAACATTCAGGTGAAGAACTCGAAGTACGTGTCAAAGCTAAACCGCGTGAATTACATAGTGTAGAAGAACTGCTGTACACGCAAATCGCATTGCCCGACGGAGACATTCGACCACTCTCTTATTTTCTGACAGACGAAACCGGTAAAGGTCCTGGTAACATTCGTCATCACAATTATCGTCGCGCCATTACGGTAGAAGCTGATTTAGATAAAAAACAAATGAACACCGTGCAGGTCAATGATCTTATCAAACAGCGTTGGCTTGAAATTTCGGATCAATTCACCGAAAACGATCTCGACTTCAGCGGCGAGTTAGATGACATTGAGGAAAGTTTTAACTCGATGATCACGCTTTTTTTATTCGGCCTGTTACTGATTTACGCCATCCTCGGCACCCAGTTTAAAAGTTATTTTCAGCCATTAATTATTTTGTCCACCGTACCGATGGCATTTACAGGTGTGACCATCGGCTTACTTATCACCAATAATCCATTAAGCCTCTACACCATGTACGGCGTAGTCGCACTGGCTGGTATTGCGGTGAATGCTGCCATCGTGCTGATCTCTGCTGCTAACGCACGTTTGAGCGCAGGCATGAGTATCACCCACGCAACTGTCTACGCCGCACGTCGTCGTATCATCCCTATATTGATTACTACTCTGACAACCATCGCCGGACTCTCATCACTGGCCTTAGGATTGGGTGGTGAATCATTAATCTGGGGGCCAGTGGCAACAGCAATTGTCTGGGGCGTCGGTTTTTCCAGCCTGCTGACGCTGTTTGCGATACCACTATTGTTTCGTCTTTTTGTCCGAAAAGCCCACAATTAGTGCCACTTTAGACCCGTAATATTTTTATATACTTTGTCCTATATCACTGGTTTGTAGAAAATAATGGGTTATCCTTAATGGTCTATATTCGACTAGAGTTTGAACGATCAGGCTTTTTATGGTAAAAAGTCGCTCGCAAAATAGTTACGAATCAGCGAATTTACTTAAGTCATTGATTTATATGTAGCAATAAGCAGTCAGTACCAATTTGGAGTTAGAAATGGCAAAAGCAGCGGTAAAAAAAGCGCCAGTAGTAAACCAGGGCATCAAGCCTTACAAACCAAAAAAAGGCGAAGATTATATGAGTGAAGGTCAAATTGACCACTTCACTCAAATTCTAGACGCCTGGAAAATAGAGCTCATGTCTGAGGTTGACCGCACTGTCGATCACATGAAAGATGAAGCCGCCAACTTTCCCGATCCTGCCGATCGCGCCACACAAGAAGAAGAATTCAGCCTTGAATTGCGCACCCGTGATCGCGAACGTAAGCTTATTAAAAAAATTGATGATACCAAAGCGCTAATGAGTTCTGGGGAATATGGCTACTGTGATACCTGCGGTGTTGAAATCGGCTTGCATCGTATGGAAGCACGCCCAACTGCGACGCAATGTATTGATTGTAAAAGTTTGGATGAGATAAAAGAAAAACAAACACGCGGGAA
>CAZCOZ010000164.1:0-3728 GCA_964500555.1 uncultured Thiotrichaceae bacterium
TATCATGTCGCGTGTACTCGTACCACTTGCTCAAGGTTGTGAAGAACTCGAAGCCATAACCATTACCGATTTACTGGTGCGCGCAGGTATCGATGTCACCACCTGCGGCCTGGATGATCAGCCCGTGACCGCCTCTCGTGGTATCACCATTATTCCCGATACCAGTATTGATAAAATAGTAAACGATAATTTTGATTTAATCGTTTTACCTGGTGGCCTGCCGGGAGCTGATCATTTGCGTGATAACCAGATCTTACAAACATTAATCAAAAAACAGGCCGCCGCAAATAAATACGTGGCCGCCATTTGCGCTGCACCAAAAGCATTAGCCGCAGCAGGGGTGTTAGCCGGGAAAACCGCAACCAGCTTTCCCGGTGTATTGGATGCGCTACAAGATGCCAGTATCACTATTTCAGAAAACGCGGTTGAAATTGACGGAAATATCGTCACTTCCCGCGGGCCGGGCACAGCAATGGATTTTGCACTGTCTCTGATTGAATTACTCGAAGGTGTCGAAAAACGCGATGAAGTTAACCAACAGCTTGTTCGCTGATTAATAACTTCAACATATTCAGTGGCTTATGCTGCACGATTCCCTTGTAAAAAGTGTCCTTTATAATCCACTATTTTTTGTATAAAATACCTGATTAATTTACTAGGTTATTATAGGTATATCTCGATGGAAGCAGACGTTAACGGCAAAATTATTCAACTCAGTGAAGCCGGTTGGTTAGAAAATCTTGATGAGTGGAGCGAAGAACTCGCTGCTATAGTCGCCGTCAATGAAAAAATCACCGATGGGCTCACTGACGAGCACTGGGATATCATTAAAGAAGCACGTGAATATTTCCATGACAATGGCACTGTATGTGAACCCCGCTCTTTTTCCAAAATCATGAAGAAAAAATTCGGTAAAGATCGCAGTGATCAAAAATACATTTATTCATTATTCCCAACCGGTTTGATTAAATGTGCCAATAAAATTGCAGGCTTGCCTCGACCTAAAGGCTGCAGTTAAATAACGGCTGTTAATACAAAAATAGTTAAAGCGATAATCAAACTATCGTCATTCACCAAAGCACAGGGAAGTGTTATGGTAATACATTGCCACCATTTAGTGCCTTTACGGCATCCTGAAAATTTAAGCCATGAAACCTAACATGGAAGATGCAGCACTTCATACCCTCCGCCATACCTTTGGCTATTCTGAATTCCGTTTCGAACAAAAAGACATTGTCCAGACACTAGTCGATGCTGGTGATGCCATCGTGCTCATGCCGACTGGCGGCGGTAAGTCACTATGTTATCAAATTCCTTCTCTGGTGCGTCAGGGTACGGGTATCATTATTTCTCCCTTAATTGCTTTAATGCACGATCAGGTCTCTGCATTGAAACAACTCGGCATCAATGCGGCCTATCTCAATTCTACTTTGGACGCAGCTACCAGCAGACAAACTGAAAGTGATTTAATCAACGGCCATTTGCAAATGTTATACGTTGCACCTGAAAGGTTAACAACGACAGGCTTCCTTCATTTATTAAAACAGGTAGACATCGCCTTATTTGCTATTGATGAAGCTCACTGTGTTTCACAATGGGGCCATGATTTTCGTCCCGATTATATCCAGCTATCACTATTGCACGAACAGTTTCCAAATATTCCTCGCATCGCCTTAACAGCAACCGCCGATGAAACAACGCGGATTGAAATCAAAAAACGACTGCAACTTGAAAACGCAAAAGAATTTATTTCGAGTTTTGATCGTCCTAATATTTGTTACCGCATAACAGAAGCACAAAGCAACGCGCGTACGGCACTGTTACGCTTTATTCAAAACGAACATGAAAACGATGCCGGTATTGTATATTGCCTGTCACGAAAAAAAGTTGAAGCGACGGCAATATGGTTAACCGAAAAAGGACTGACCGCGCTACCTTATCATGCAGGTTTACCTGTGCAAGTTAGGGAAGAGCATCAACAACGTTTTCTCAATGAAGATGCCGTTATTATCGTCGCCACGATTGCTTTTGGCATGGGCATCGATAAACCCGATGTGCGTTTTGTAGCACACCTTAATTTGCCCAAAAGTATGGAAGCGTATTATCAGGAAACAGGACGGGCAGGGCGCGACGGACAACCGGCAAATGCATGGATGAGTTATGGTCTGCAGGACGTCATCACATTAAAACAAATGATGGCGAGTTCCACTGCCGAAGAAAAATATAAACGCGTCGAACATCAAAAGCTGGAAGCCATGTTAGGTTTTACCGAAATTACTAATTGCCGACGTCAGGCCTTACTGCATTATTTTGATGAGATACTAGAACAACCCTGCGGTAACTGCGACAATTGTCTAACACCGGCGGAAACATGGGATGCTTCCGTCGCAGCACAAAAAGCCCTGTCCTGCGTACATCGTACTGGCCAACGTTTTGGTGTTACCTATTTAATTGATGTGTTACTTGGTAAAGACAGCGAACGTATTAAACAATTTGGCCATGACCGCTTAAGTGTTTTTGGTATCGGCAAAGAATATGATGCCAAACAATGGCGATCGATTTATCGTCAAATAATTAGTCGTAACCTGCTTGCTGTTGACCTGGAAGGGCATGGAAGCTTACGTCTAACAGAGCAGTGCCGAGATGTTCTACGCGGCAATGAAACACTGTTCTTGCGCAAAGAAAGTAAACGTGCAAAATCTTCTCGTAAAGGTCGTAAGTCTTACAATACAGAAAAAGCCTCAAACAGTTTATTATGGGAAGCATTACGCACCTGCCGCAAAAAACTTGCAGAAGAAAATAACGTGCCACCCTTCGTTATCTTTCACGATGCAACTTTAGTCGAAATGTTAGAACGACAACCAGAGAATGCTACACAATTTTTATCCCTTAGCGGCGTAGGTGAAAGCAAACTTGAGAAATATGCAGATGCATTTCTCGACGTTATCAAAGAACATGCAAACAACGATCCACTGACTTCTTCAGACACGGTGACAGAAACATTATTGTTATTTAGAAGTGGACAGAATATAGAAACAATCGCAGAAAAACGACATTTAAAAACCACCACGGTTTATAATCACCTTGCTAGCTGTATTGAACAAGGCGAACTTAATCTCAATGAAGTAATTGATATTAACCAGAAGGATATTACTATCATTCATGAAACATTATTAAGTTTAGATGATGGCAGTAAAAAGTTAAAACCAACCTACGACGCGCTTGATGGTATGTTTGATTATAATGTTTTGCGATGTGTTCAGGCGGCGTTATTGCCGAGTTGATTCTTTCTTCCTTTATTATTCTTTTTATAGCATTTACTGGGTCACTTTTTGTTAGGCATTGCGGTATTCGCACCGCGGGCGAGTCACTTTTTTTCTGCAGCTAAAAAAAGTAACCAAAAAAAGCCGCCACTCTGGCTACGCTCCCATAAAAAACATGGGAGTACCCGTTTAGGCCTTAGTATTATCATGCTGCGCCAGAACTCACAAAAAACGTTCAAACAGCTGTCGCAGAAAACCCATGAGAACGCTAAGGCCTAAACGGCTTGCCAAATGTGGATTGAAGGTCAAAAGAAAAATCAAAAACAGTGTATTTAAAAAGTTATATTTTTTAGTTTTTTATTTTGACTTTCTTCCACTCTGAAACGAGCCATCGAGACAATGTTGTTATCATGAGCTTTCTGTGAAAACTGTCTGAGCGTCTTTTGCGAGTTTTTTCACAGCATG
>CAZCOZ010000165.1:0-3668 GCA_964500555.1 uncultured Thiotrichaceae bacterium
TCTATTTCAATCTATCTGGAGCTCATAACCGGATTTGAACCGGTGACCTCTTCCTTACCAAGGAAGTACTCTACCGACTGAGCTATATGAGCAAAATTTTAACATCCCACCCAACACATTAAACTCAACCTTGCATACCAAAATTGGAGCGGGTGATGGGAATCGAACCCACGTATTCAGCTTGGAAGGCTGAAGTTCTACCATTGAACTACACCCGCAAAACTTCTTTAATCTTTCCTTATAAAATTAAGGAGCCCACCTACTACATATATCTATTTGGTGGAGGGGGGAGGATTATTCCAGGCATCCATGCCCTCCACCCTTCGGGCCAGACTTCGTCTGTACAATATTGCTCCCGGCAATATTGTCGAACCTCTTACCGGTTCAAATCCTCCCCTATTATGAAAAGATACACCCACTGCACAATCGACCTAATCTTACAGCACCACTATTCTATTTGGTGGAGGGGGGAGGATTCGAACCTCCGAAGGTAGAACCAGCAGATTTACAATCTGCCCCCTTTGGCCGCTCGGGAACCCCTCCAAAAATCAAGCCGCGTATTTTGCTTGAGCATCGCTCAAGTGTCAACCGTAACACGCTGATACAGTGAAACTTTTTCAGCTATTACCAATGCCTATTACTCAAAACCTATTACTGAGGCATTACCTTTGATTTTCTGACATCACTAAAAAACCAGTCAAATCAAAGCCGCAGAATAAAACGCCCACAACACTGAAGCCATGGGCAGAATTTGGAGCCGGTGACAGGAGTTGAACCCACGACATCCTCATTACAAGTGAGGCGCTCTACCAACTGAGCTACACCGGCAAGGCGGGCAATTGTAGGGAAACAGCGGGCTGAAAGCAATACGAATCAGTGTAAATATGAATTTTTTTTTGCATTTAACCCCATTCTTAATAAAAAAATGGTTTTTAGCACTGACTCAGGCCTTAAAACTCACTAATTACACTGACGACTTAAATGACTTGCAGCCTGTTTTTTAGATGGCTTGAATTTACGAAAAACAGATTTAGGCACCTTAGTTCCAGCCGCAAGCTGATAGTCCAACCAGTAGATAGTGACATTCTTGCGAATCACCTCTACTATCACATCAAATCCCCATTTTTCTAATTTTTTCACAAATTTTTGCACGCCCTTCTTACTTCTGAAACGCCCCAATGAAATACTATTAACTTTTCTATCACTATTAATAATGTAAAAATCATTTATATTTTTAGCTCGAAGACGAGCCGCTGTTTTCAAGGTTAACTTTTTTGTTTTTTCGGCGGCGGTATACACCCAGTATAATGGCGGCAACGTTTCTTCTTTACCTCGAAAATCGGCCTCGACCACGTAAGATTTTATAGCTCGCGTCAAACCTCGCAGTTTCTTCAAATCACGAAACGGCCCCACGGTAAAACATTGTCCAGAGGGTGAGACTGGTTTTTTACCTTTAACTGCTACTTTTTTAAGAACCGCATCTTTAGGAGGCACACTTTTAGAAACTACGTCTTTAGGAACCGCATCTTTAACAACTGCCATGCTTTTTTCCTTATCGCCATCAGACGATGCAACAATATCAGGAGCCGGCTTTTTTACTTCACTCGATATTTCAGCCGACGCTACGACCGCATCCTCCTTCAATGCTTTCGTTGACATTTTTTTACGTTTAGCTTCTTCGGCTTGCGCAATCACCGTTTGTTCTTGCATCGCTTTAGCCGCCTTCACCTCACTGAGTAAAACGATAGGCTCTATACCTTTTAACGCAGATATGTCTGTCGCCACGTCAGTTGAAGAAGGAATAAATTGCCATGTAAAATAAACAACATTCAACACCAATAAAATAAAAAATAACGCTCGCATAACTTTACGGAACTCCTGCTTACAGCCTCAATGCCTCACGGCTTTGTTGTTTTTATTAGATAAAGACCCTGCATCACCAGTTCAGGCTCATGATGCATTTCAGGCAGATCAGAATAACTTAATAGTGTTTCAGCAAAACCACCTGTCACAATCACTTGCACAGAATCACCCAGTACACGCACAGCCTGCTTACAAAAATTATGAATACCTGCCTGCAATAATCGATGCAAGCCCTGACTTACTGCATCATTTGTATTATCAGGGACACCTTTATTCAGGACAGTATCACCTGCAATTAAACCACCAGGCACCGAACCAACATTTGCAGTATCACCTGTTAACGCTGCATGCATACTAACGTAGGACGGTAAAATATAACCACCCAAATGCTGCCCATCCTGTTTGAGGAAATCAACAGTAATTGCGGTGCCCGCACCAATCACACATAACGGTACTTTTGGATAAAGACTATTCGCTGCAACAATCGCCGCCCAACGATCAGCCCCGTGCTCTGCAGGATCAGTATAACCATGAGTCACAGTATTGAATTTTTTTTCTGTTGCAAGAAAATCAATATCCAGTTGCCAATGCCGTTTCACCCATCGCGTTAAGCCATAACGAATTTCTGCCGTTGCAACACAAACAGAATAAATGACTGAAGGTTTTTTTAAACCAACAAATAACGCATCCAGACTTGCTGGCAAATCTTTTTTATCATAAACGCCTGCGCCACTCGCGATGATTTCGCCCGCCTGCCATTCGGCCCACTTTACCCTGCTATTACCGACATCAATCGTTAACGACATCCATCACCTGTTTCACGCTAACTTCTGCACTATTAAAAAATTGTCGAACCCCATCTATTTCAACAATCAACTCTGCGTCATCCGTCACGCCTTTTGCCACACCCGAAATAACGGATTGATCATCAAGAACAATATCGACCCATTTATTTCGACAATAGTCATATCTCTGCCTAAAAGCATTCAAAGAAAACCCCGCATCCCCCTGATAAGCATGGCAAGTCTGCATCACATTCTGCAAAAGTTTTGACGCTACTGCCAAACGCTCAGGCTTTATTACCGACTTCGTGATACCCATTTGCTCTTCAAACTCATACTTTTCAGGCTCATACTTTTTAAGCTCAGAACAAATATCTGTAAAGGTAAACTTTGTCATATCGATTTTTTTTTGCAAACTATTGCTATCAGAAACCCGTTCACATTTCGATGACTTAATACCGGACAATCCAATACCACTCATATCATAATTCAAACCAATACCTATCACCACAGCTACTGTGCTTTTATTATCCGCATTACTTTCCAGTATTTTCGTTTCAATTAAAACGCCCGCTATTTTCACCCCATCAACGTAAACATCATTCGGCCATTTAATTTGCACATGTTTTAGATTAAAACTTTCCAGGGTTTCAACAATCGCCATGGCGACACTCAATGGCAACAGCTGTAGACTCTGGTACGGCAGAACAAACGGCCAGACCAAACTCATTGCAATATTAGACCCCGGCTGCATTAGCCAAACTTTTCCACGACGCCCTTTACCCTCTGACTGCCGCTCGGCAAAACAAACAAAAGGTAAAGACCTTCCCGCTTTACACTCTTTCAGCGCCCATGTGTTTGTGGAATCAATCGTGTCATGCACAATTATATCCAAACCAGGCTCGCCACCGTGCCTTTCCAAAAACATCCGGATATTTTCAGCAGTGAAAACATTAATCATAATCTAAATCATTATATCCGAACTGCGAAGCTCAATATTGAATTACAAAAATAAAATACACA
>CAZCOZ010000166.1:0-3584 GCA_964500555.1 uncultured Thiotrichaceae bacterium
AACCGATGAGTGACAATAAAATTTCTTTATTATTAATTAAAGAAGGTATTAATGTCGCACGTCGAACTGTGGCAAAATATAGAGAGTCTATGTTGATACCACCCTCAAACGAGCGCAAGCGCTTATCCTAGGAGTAGCAACAGACTACACCTCAACAACAACGGAGAAATGCCCATGCAAATAGAACTGACAGGTCATCACATCGAAGTTACCGATTCATTAAAGAGTTACGTAAACGCAAAAATGGCACGACTGGAACGCCATTTCGATAAAGTCAGTAATATTCACGTCATCCTTAGAGTTGAAAACGTCAGACACAAGGCAGAAGCGACAGTACATATGAGCGGCCATGATATTTTTGCCGACAGTACTGAAGATGATATGTATGCAGCCATTGATCACCTCGTCGACAAACTTGATCGCCAGGTAAAAAAACATAAAGAAAAAATTACTAATCATCTACATAACAAACACAATAATGACTACAGCCTGGAAGAAGAAGAAAGCAAGTAGTTTTTATTCACACTAACCAAAACAGCATTCGAGCTGAAATTAAAGAAATTGAAGTTAAAGATCGACATTAATAATGATAAAACTTCAGTTCATCAAATAAAGGTAATAGCAGTAACATGAACCTTGATACATTAATCAGCTCGAATGCTGTGATTGTAAACCCTGAAATCAAAAGCAAAAAACGCGCACTCGAATTACTCGCCGAAAAACTTGCGACAGAAACAAGATTAATCAATTCAGACAGTGCCATCGAAACCGACACTGGCAATACAGGCTCTGAAGATACAGGCGCTGAAGACAACGACAATGTTGACCCTTTCGATATTTTTCAATTACTCACCGACAGAGAAAAACTTGGCTCTACAAGCCTGGGACACGGCGTTGCACTACCACACGCACGCACGGCACTAACAGAACATGCTATCGGTGTTTTTTTGAAACTCAAAAAAGGGATTGACTTCGACAGCCCAGACGACCAGCCAACTGATCTAATTTTTGCCCTGGTGGTACCTGAGCATTACACTGACGAACATCTGAAAATTTTAGCACACCTCGCCTCACTCTTTAGCAACGAAGACTTTTGCCAAAAATTACGCACGCTGAATAGCGATCAGGATATATACAACAATCTCGTCAACTGGCAGTTAACTTCTCAGGCGTCATAATATATACCGATGCGATATAATAAAAAATCGCACCAAAAACTGGACTGTTTTAGGATGACTAATTAGGCCAACTAATAATGAAGGAAATTCTTTCCGCAGAATCAATCATCGTCAACCTGGCGAGTAAGATTAAATTGAAATGGGTCGCTGGCGCAGAAGACCCCGACCGCCCACTACATGAGATCGATGCAAGCGAACACGCAACATTAATCGGCCATCTCAACCTCATTCACAACAATATTATTCAGGTCATCGGCAAAACCGAATGCGATTATTTGAACAGCCTCGACGAGGTTTTTAGAAATAGCACCTTAACGCAATTATTCACCCATAAAACGGTTGCTGTTATTTTATCGGACAACTTACCAACCCCAGACTTACTCTGTGAATATGCAAATAAATACTCTATCCCCGTATTAAGCTGCGAAGCAGACAGTAACGATGTGGTAGACACCGCTCGCTATTACCTTCATAAACTTTATTCCAATAAAAAAGTTACTCATGGCGTATTTTTAGAAGTGCTGGGCACAGGTGTATTAATCACTGGCGAAAGCAGTGTTGGTAAAAGCGAACTTGCACTCGAACTTGTTACGCGCGGGCATCGCCTAATCGCTGATGACGCTCCCGAATTTACCCGCATAGGCCCCGATATACTCGACGGCCGTAGCCCAAATATTCTACGAGGATTCATGGAAGTCCGTGGACTTGGCGTACTCAATATTAGTGAAATGTTTGGTGATAACGCAATTAAAAACAATAAATATTTACGCCTTATTATTCATATGGAGAAAATGGACAATGAAAACAGTAACGGCTTCAATCGACTTAAAGGCAACACTAAAACCAGCACGATTCTAGATGTTGAAATACCCATGACGGTAATACCTGTTGCGCCAGGACGTAACCTTGCTGTCATCGTTGAGGCCGCAGTGCGTAATCACATCTTACGTAAGAATGGTCATGATGCGAGCCAACAATTAATTGACTTACAGCAACAGGCTATCAATGATCAAACTGCTGATCCCCAGAATAACTGAAAAAATATTACACCATGAAATTAATTATTATTAGCGGGCTATCTGGATCAGGAAAAACCGTCGCATTGCATACGCTGGAAGATGAAAATTACTACTGCATAGATAATCTGCCGATTGGCTTACTACCACAATTTGTTGAAAACATTTCAAGCCGACGCGCACCATTATATAGTGATATTGCCGTTGGTATTGACGTACGTAGCGCCCCCGAAGAATTACGCGAGTTCGACACCATCATCAGTCAAATCAAAAACAATGACCCCGGCAAAAGAATTATCATAGAAATAATTTATCTACAGGCTGAACGAGATACTTTAATAAAACGATTTAGCGACACCCGTCGCAAGCATCCATTAACACGAAAAGGATTGCCATTATCGGAAGCGCTTGAAGTTGAACGCAGCCTGTTAGAAGACGTTGCTAGCAATGCACATTTATATATTGATACCACTCATACCAATATCCACGAATTACGCAGCTACATTAAAAAACACGTCATTAAACGAGAACAGGAAAGCCTTTCCCTTCTATTTCAATCGTTTGGTTTTAAAAATGGCGCACCAACCGATTCTGATTTTGTATTTGATGTTCGCTGCCTGCCCAATCCACACTGGGAGCCTGACCTGCGCACACTAACCGGACAGGACCCGGAAGTCATTGCTTTTCTACAGGAACAGGAAGATGTAAAAAACATGCTTGAACATATTAAAAATTATTTAGATTTCGTCATCCCAAAATTTAAAAAACAACATCGATATTACTTAACTGTTTCTATTGGCTGTACCGGAGGACAACATCGTTCCGTCTATACAGCTGAAGCATTGCATAACATTTTTAAAGAACAATACAAACTTACATCAATTCATCATCGTGAATTATCGAGACTAGTTAACTAGAAGACAAGTATTTAAAAATGAACATCGCATTATTTTTTATAACTCACGAAGGCATTGCCAGCAATCTATTACATATTGCTGAAGCTATTATTCAGCAGCCAAACAAAAATATTGATTTTTTCGAAGTGCCAATGGACTCATCTATCACACAGGCATGTAATGATATAGAAACACAAATAGCGCAACTGGAAACAGAAAACGGCATATTATTTGTTAGCGATATTTTTGGTAGCACACCGAGCAATATCGCGCAGGCAGTCGCAAAAAAGCATGATGCGTATGTTATCAGCGGTGTTAACCTACCAATGGTTATTCGCTTACTAAATTATCGTAACGAATCTGAAGTAGAACTTTTACAAAAAGCACTTGATGGCGCACACCATGGAATACAACTTAAAAAAGCATCATAAGTATTAACAAATGAGCATCAGTAAATGAGCATTAGCAAAGATATAGAAATCATTAATAAGTTA
>CAZCOZ010000167.1:0-3577 GCA_964500555.1 uncultured Thiotrichaceae bacterium
AATTATACATTTTTAGTAACGCGGAAGTGAAAAGGCTCTTCGTGCAAAGGTCTCACCTAATTATAAATTAGGGCAATTTAAAATTGATTATAATGTCCGCCAATGGCAAAAATATAAATATAGTCGTTATCGTACTTATAAATAACGCGGTCTTTCTGACTTATGCGGCGAGACCACAAACCAGAGAGGTTGTGTTTTAATGGTTCAGGTTTTCCAGTTCCAGTGCGTGGATCGTCACGGAGCATTTCTTTCAACAAACGACAAAGCACCTTGTGTAGCTTTTTGTCTTTTTGCCTAAGTTCTTCATATGCCGCCCAGGTATTACCCTCAAATACCAGTGATCTCATCTAGCTCTCCAGCAGTAGGCTTATATCCTTTATTTTTTGCATTTGTAGCAGTAGAGGCGGCTATTTGTTTCATTAAGTCATTGTTTTGTAAAATATATAATGTCTCTTGCTCACGCTCCCAATCGTCTGCACTTAAAACGACAAAATCTTCACCACTTCTACGCGTAACTTTAAGGGGTAAATGCTCCGTAACCACTTGCTCCACAAAGCTTTTCAAGTTATCTCTAAATTTATTTACACTTACACTGTTCATCTCATACACCTATAAGTCGTACTGCAACTCCGTACATAATAGTAGCAAAGCCCTAACAAGTCAATTAACGGCGACAGCAAAAAGCGCGTCGGCTATTTCAAACGTTAGACTGTATAAAAAATCGTTATGTGAGTCGTTAGAAAGAGATTAATGTATGATCTTTGGAAATAGGATTTTCTACATTTGAAATAATTATCTGTTATAAAACGTTGGAAATTAATTAATCAACAATTAGGAAAAAATATGAACTGGAATGTATATCTCTCTGGTGAAATACATACTGACTGGAGACAACAAATAAAAGATGGCTGCAACTCGCTCAACCTGTCTATTACATTTACCTCTGCCGTTACAGATCATGAAGCAAGTGACAGCGCTGGCGATTTACTTGGTAAAGAAGATGACAATTTTTGGCGTGATCACAAATCAGCGAAGGTTAATGCAATAAGAACTAAAACACTTATTGAAAATTGTGATTTAGCGGTAGTCCGTTTCGGCGATAAGTATAAACAGTGGAATGCCGCTTTTGATGCCGGCAATTGCGCCGCTTTAGGCAAACCTTATATAACCCTTCATGATGAAGATATAATACATCCACTCAAGGAAGTCGATGCTTCGGCAATGGCCTGGGCCACGACACCTGAGCAAGTTGTAGAAATATTAAAGTATGTTATTACCAGGAAATAAAAACTAAACGTATTATCGAACAATCCTCACGCCCTCAATCCTACATTTAGTTCGCTCAATAGAAAGCACTAACAACGCCTGTGTAGCGCTCAAGTTTCGTAGACTTACCTCTGCTCACCATTCTGACACCAGTATGGTAATAATTTATAAAAAATAGACTTTCTTTTATACCGCGCATCAGTAAGCTAGTAGGTATAACCGCGGAGAATAGTCATGAAAAACATCCCTGTTTTGATTCTACTCATACTCTCTTTTAACAGTTTTGCCGAAAACGCGAAGCACGTGCAAACACCCTACGCCGAACAGAAAGTCGTTTACGATTTCTATTTCGATGAACCCGCTAAAATTAATTCTGCCCTGTACTGGATTCGCTCATTAATGAATCCATTGATTGAAGAACCCTACAATTACGCACCTGAATTTATGGATATTGTGGTGATTATTCACGGCACCGAAATCGTCACTGTAGTAAAACACAATTATAAGAAATACAAAGATGCTGTAGAACGCATGCGTTATTACGCTGCATTGGGCGTTAATTTCAGAGTATGTGGACTAGCAGCGGAGGATTATAGTTATGCCGATAAAGACTTTTACGAATTTATCGAAATAGCGCCGTCAGCCATCACCGAACTCGCCCACTGGCAACAGCAGGGGTATTCTTTGATTACACCAGCGATAATGGATAAAAAATATTCTATTGAAGAAATTCGTTAATTAAATAACATTAACACACTCTTATAAACAATAAATACTAACAATAACTTGATTCTTCACAGCAATTAGACCCATTATAGAAACAACCCAACAAACTGATTTAATTAGCAAATACAGTAAAGAGCGAATAGTTAACTAAAATATTTGTAAGTATTTGTAAAAATGAATCTTCCATTCGTCCTAAGGTTTGACATACTTTAAACTCTTACCAAATACTAATCTTTCAACAAATGCGCAATCGCATCCCCGTAAAATGTTTTTGCCACATCCCAACTACCGGGATTAATTGAATCTACAATATCCGCATAAACAATCATTGGGCTTAGACCATCTACATTTTCATCACCCGCATAACTCGGTGACCAAAAACTTTTGTAGATGCAAATATCACCATCGTCGTCTTCCTGCAAACCATAATGTTTTGCAAACTCTTTGTATTTCGAGTCCGATGAAAAATAAAGACTGGTTGTTTCTGGCACCATAAAGGGCGTTGATTTTGCGATAATAACTTCGCCGCCCCATATTCCCTGAAACTTTGGTGGCTCTGCTTCTTTCCACCAGTCGTCATTAGTGCTGCTATAACAAGCCTGTATTTGCTGAGGTCGTAATTTTTCTAAATAGCCATCAACCCAGCGTTCAAACAGACGTTTTTTATTGACTAGTCGCCGTTCGCCTTCATCTACGCCGTCATCCAAAATATAACCTGACGCATTTAAATCGTCCATAACAGGCCCAACACTTCCTAACGCAATATTTATTTTATTCGAAATTTCTCGGTACGAGGCGTGCAAAAATTTCGGCTGATTGAAAATGGCAAAAATCAATTTCAAACCCGCAGCATTAAACGCTCGACCACGAACACGTCGATTACGCAATTGCGATAATTTTTTACCTTTCACATAATAATTAAACGACTTACTTTTTAGCGACAAGTTACCCGCACAATCAACAAACGCAATGGAACGACGGCGCAACTTTTCAGCCATAACGGGGTTAACAAAATTGGCGAATAATATTGTTTTCTCTGGCAGCGATTTAATTTGCAGTATCAGCGCATTAATATCTTTTTGCGGCGCCCATGCCTGGACAAAAACCGGATAACGTTGCTCCTGTCCCGCCCATAACAAAGTAAGTTCTACCACACCATTTGAAAGCGAACTTTTTGATAGAGAGAACGGGGCTTCCTCAGCAGGCAACGCTTTTCGCTTTCGCATAAACGCGTTTAATTGCTTTAAAGCTTCCTGTAGTATTTGTTTTTTCTCCATCACGCTCTCCAGCAATCTTAAGACTATTGTTCAATAATATTGAACAAATTCTAGCATATTAATCCCACGTGCCCTCTACTTCATTGGGCATGCATATACTGCCAGCATAACCGTTTGTCGATTACTGCCGTTACCTCCCCCGCAATATATATCTATTCACCTTTTAACCCGATAAGATTTGACGGTGTTATAAGCATTTATTCCTGTTGGATTTTTTTACACTTAATCAGCGTAAAAAAGAAACAAATAATGTAACAAATTGAATAATAACATTATATTGTTATTAGCATGATTATTGCATAATCATA
>CAZCOZ010000168.1:0-1781 GCA_964500555.1 uncultured Thiotrichaceae bacterium
ATTGGCAGAAACAATGGACAGAGTTTTACTCTGACCATTCCTGTTTACGACAAAGCCCCGAAAAATTGCAATAACGGCAAACATGATCATCGCCCCAGGCGGGTAATGATTCCTGTTTTTGTATTTGTGTAAAGAGTTCTGATAGTCGTCGTTCGTTTTGTTCTCGATTAATATCTAAATCATCGCCAGATAAAAGTGCCTTTGTTTCCACTTTCTGATAAGAAGAATCAAGTGACAGATAACTTACGATACTGGCTTTTTTGTCAAGCAATGCGTAAGTTGATAATTGAACATTTTCACCAATATCGACATCTTCCTGATTCGCGCACTTTCCTGTTTTGTAATCAATAATAGCCTGTGAATTATCCTGTCGATTTTTGTCGATGCGATCCAGGCGACCATAAATCTTTATTTTTCTGATAGCGTTGTCGTTAGTCGCTAAAGTAATTTCCATATTTTTCTCGCTTTCAAAAACTGTCCAGTCAGCTTGCTGTTTTATTTGCCAGTTAATATAAGCAGGAATATGTTTTTGCCAGCGATATAACCAGCTGCGATGTAAAATATTATCATCCAGATCAGGCAGAAATATTTTTTCCGAAAGTCGCGAGAGAAAATCTTCAGCTTGTTCCCTGTTTTCTACCGTGATGGGTAATGAATACGCTTCGCCATACTTGTCATGACCATTATGAAAACATTGCAAAATTAAGTGGATGCGCTCTCCGTAACCCGCCTTTTTTAATTCGTCAGAAATTTCTTCAAGAGGTTTAAGCTGTAAACCATCAGCGCCAAAATATTGATAAGGACAATTGATTAATCGTTGATAGGCGCTTGCTGATACTCTTTCCGGGATAAGATCGGCGGGTAATGGCGAAGTGGCCTGCTCTGACAACGCAGGTAATTCATAACAGGCTTCATCATGATACATAACGTCATTTTGTGATTGTACAAGCACTGCCAATTGCTTATTTTCAGGTGATTTATTAAAAGCCAGTTGATAGAAATTAATTAATAATTCTAACCAGGGAGAAACGGGTTTTTCCTCTCCATTTTCTTCTCCGCAGGCCGTTAATAGAATGCTTGGCGCAGAGAGTAGAGTCTGCTTGAAAAGGTTTTGTCTTAGCTTGTTCTGTTGTTCCCAGGTGCTTAACTCCAGTGACGCACGTACCGCCTGATTAAAAAAAGGTGAACTAACAGGGCCGCCGGGGAAATGTTGTGACTCCGTTGCGGCGATAATGATGCAGTCAAAATTAAGATAGGCGGCTTGCTCTAAGGTCATTAACTGTACAGGTGAATGGGTCGAGGTAGGTGTAAAGTGCTCAGATTCAAGTGCCAGACCAAGCCAGACACGGCAGTCGCGCCAGCTTAATAGTGGATCGGCGTAGTGAGTGCTGCGTTTTAAATGCTCGAAAGTTTCAAGTAATCGTAAACCTGCGTCATCTTTTTTATATTCGGAGAGTACGCCCAGCTTATCTAAACTACTTAATAGTGTATTAAGAAATTCGGATAACGGAATTTTTTTTACCGTGCTGTGTAACTTAGATAAGTTTTCTGCGCTATCCTGAATGAAATTAAGTGTACTAATTAATTCGTTATAACTATTCTGTGGCCAGTGTGTCAGTCGCTTTAAACGCCTTTTTAATTGCTTTTTATATTGATCGATATTGCTGCTGACATTTTCGTGAAAAATAATATCGTGTTCCAGGCGATAAATGTTTTTTCGGAAATCATCAGTAGTAATAATTTTATCCGTCATCTTTACAAACGGTGATTTTAAACAGTCC
>CAZCOZ010000168.1:1881-3498 GCA_964500555.1 uncultured Thiotrichaceae bacterium
ATCAGTAGTAATAATTTTATCCGTCATCTTTACAAACGGTGATTTTAAACAGTCCAGCAAAGGGTAGGCACTAAAGTCTTCTTCAATACACTCTAGCCAACGTTCAACAACCGTTGATGCCTGTGTTGTTGCTAATGACCAGCCCGCTTTATCATTGAGCGGCACATTTGCACGTTCTAATAAAGCCCGTAATCGACGGGATAGTTTTCTGTCTTCACTGATAACGACAATATTGTTCTTGCCAGCAAGTAAATTTTGTCGAACAAAGAAATCAATCGCGCGAACCTGTTCTTCATCGTTAGTAGCCAGGTAGGTAGAAAAGGGTAGTTCTGTATTGTCTGTGTGCCGATTAGCAAATTCGCTAGCACGTTGTGTTAATGGCGTTGTGGACGGTGTAAATGCCTGGTTAATAAAATCAGAAAAGGCATTGCTGTAGCTGTTGGTTATGCCGGTTTCAGATATGTCATCACTAATCAGATAATCTATTATTTGACACTGATTTTTATCAACCAGACTTTGTATAAATTCTTGCTCAGTTCGACTGTATTGTGAATAACCGATGCAAATAAACTGACGCGTTTGCTTGAGCGCAGGCTGCGTATTTTCAGTGTGTGCATTTTCCGGCGGTACATTTTGTAGCCTGGCAATATAATCAGCCGTTTCGTCTATCAGTTGGCTTTCATCCAGTTGTTGCTGCCAGGCATGCCATAAGGTAAAAACAAGCTTGCTTTCATAAAGCAGATGTTCATGCTGTTCCTCTAAGCCATAGGCTTGCTGGAGCTGCTCCTGCCATTCTTCAGCAGAGTTAAAAAGTTGTTTTTGATTTAAGTTGAGATCATCAAATAAATCTAATAAGGCTTGCGCCACCTGCCACTGATTCTCTTCTTTGAATAATGTTGGGTGTTGTTGTAAGGCTTCAATAAATAAAAGCTGGCGAGCATGGTTGCCGATGATTTCATCATCTGGTTTAGGGTTGCTACTAAATGTTGTCGCCCAATTTTTTAGTGTGCCAGACCAGGGAGGAATAATGGCTGAGGTATTAGCGGGTATTGCGTTATATAGCGTAGGATTAAACTGTTCTACTGACTGAGAACTGGGCAGTAGAACAAATAATGACGATAAATCCAGTGATGATAAATCGGTGCTTGATTTGCTGAGTGATGAGGCTGAGTCAAGCGAACCATCACTAAACTTTTTGAAGATAAACTCAGCCGTATATTGAAGTATATTTTGGTAAGCAGGGACTTGGATATGTGGCTGAATTGACACGGAGCTTAATGTTCTATTGATACGTTATCATGTTGCGCTATCAACGTTCCAGTAATTTTAGCTTATCAGGAACACCTTCCCATTCAGTTGCATCATCGGGCGACTCTTTACTGACGTTGATAACTGGCCATTCGAGGCTGAGTTCTTCATTTAATGCAAGAAATTCTTCCTGACCCTCCGGTACGTCATCATCGGCAAAGATAGCACCAATAGGGCATTCCGGTTCACACAAAGTGCAATCGATACATTCTTCTGGGTCAATCACTAAAAAATTCGGCCCTTCATGAAAACAATCAACAGGGCAGACATCAACGCAATCTGTGTGTTTGCATTTAATACAATCTTCAA
>CAZCOZ010000169.1:0-3383 GCA_964500555.1 uncultured Thiotrichaceae bacterium
AATCAGTCGCCATTTCAGCGGACATGTTCGCCATGTCACAGTGTGAACCCTGTTCGGCAAGAACACTGCGCAGCGGCGCGATGATTAATAAAATAACCAGTAGATAGCGCAACAAATTGTAGCGTTTTAGATTCACAGCTTAATAATAGCGTTTTTTTCGTATGAAGCAATCAATTTTATTTTTCGGGGGGATTACAGACTGTAGTGGTACAGTGAAATTGCCCGTCTAGTAGCAGGTGTTAAAATACACTTTTAGTCATTCTAGAGAAAAAAGGCTATATGTACAGGAAGTATGGCTTTGTATCTAACGAAAGCCTGTAGGCTGGGCAATGTCATTATCCCCGATTCACAGCCAACAAGACGTGCACAGAAGCAGAGTAGTAGCGTTTAGTTTTTGTCGTTGTGCTTTTATTGATTAAAAAACCAATCATTTTGTTGAATTAGAATAAATTGCTACGATAAAACTATTAGGGCACCTCTATTTATTGCTTGTGCCCTATAATCATAAAAAATATGGTTTATTATTAGAAATATCGACTTTTCGGTCGGGACTAGCTAACAAAATGACCTTAATGACAAATACAAGCTACTATTTTGTCAATTAATGGTATGACGATTCTATAAAACGCTATAGAATTACAAGAAATTTGATTTCAAAGGGGAAAGTTATGGATTTAATTGGTTTTTTTCAAGATGGTGGTACGTTTATGTACATCATCCTAATGGTACTGGCGATTGGTTTATCTATCGCTATTGAGCGATTTCTCTATATCACCAAAACCCAAAGTAGAACTAAAAAAATATGGGAACAACTGGTACCGATGTTAAAAGCGGAAGATTATACCCGTGCGATTAAATTAACCGAATCAGTTAAAACACCCCTAGCAACAATGCTGAATTATGGTTTTGCCCGTAAACATAGTAATTCCTCCCGTGAAGTAATCGAGTCTGCCATGGAAGAAGGTATGATGGAAGTGATGCCTGAGCTTGAACAGCGGACACACTATCTGGCAACTTATGCCAACATTGCGACACTGCTTGGTTTATTAGGAACCATCATTGGTTTGATTGATGCCTTTACTGCTGTAGCGTCTGCCGATGCAGCTGAAAAAGCAGATCTGTTGTCTGCCAGTATTTCGGTTGCCATGAACACCACAGCATTCGGTCTGATGGCAGCAATACCATTGATTCTGATGCATTCTTACCTGGTCACGAAAACTGCACGTTTAGTCGATAATATCGAAATGGCTGCTGTTAAATGCTTAAACTTAATTACCAAAGACTAGTCTTGTAAGAATATTTAAGGCTTAATTTCCAGCATAGGAGATACAGAATGAAATTGGTCAGACGTAACCATATTCGTGACGATGTTGAATTAAATATCACAGCTTTTCTAAATTTAATGGTGATTTTAATTCCATTTCTTTTGATTACTGCGGTATTTTCGCGGGTGACAGTACTTGAACTCAACTTACCGTCTAAAGAGGCCATCGCTAAACAGGAAGAAAAAATCAAGTTGCAGCTTGAACTGGTTATACGCAAAAATAGTTTCGAAATAAGAGATTCCAGTTTGGGGCGTATCAAATATTTCCCCCGTTCTGAAAAAGATACTAACTGGAAAGTATTTACTAATGTATTAGTCGAAATCAAAGCTCGGTTTCCTGAGGAACAAAAGATCACCTTATTGCTTGAGCCGGAAATAGATTATAAAACACTGATAAAGGTTATGGACAGGGTACGCTATGCTGATATTGTGCAGCTTACGCAACTTGAAACGGTAGAACTTTTCCCCAATATTTCTATTGGCGATGCACCTGAGTTAATCGAGGCGACTGTGCCTGAAACCGAAGGACAATCTGTAGTGCAGGAGCCTGTTCAAGATGTTAAATAAATCTCGCCGTGCAAAGAGGATGGAGCGCCACCATGCGAGACGCAAGCAACCAGCATTAAACCTCGTTTCATTGATGGATATATTTACTATTCTAGTTTTCTTCCTGTTAGTTAGCTCTTCTTCTGTGCATCAATTACCGAAGAAAAAAGATATTACATTACCTACCTCAATTGCGACTAAAGCGCCTAAAGAAACACTTATTATTACTGTAACAAAAGAAAATATTCTAGTTCAGGGGAGAATTGTTGCTGTTATTAAAGAAGTGATGCAGGAGTCATCACCACGCATAATGGGATTGGAAGAAGAATTGAAATTTCAGGCATCTAAAAAACGCCTGATAAAACATCCTGATGATAAGACCAAAGGTAGAGCAGTAACAATTATGGGTGATGAGGATATTCCCTACGAACTATTGAGAAAGATACTGGCAACCAGTAGAGAGGCTAACTATACAAAAATAGCCTTTGCGGCGTTACAAAAAGCGGCCGCAGGAGAAAATGAATAGTGTCGGTCATCCACTACGAACAACTGGCGTTAGATTGGCACCCAGAACGGGCGAGTGATACCAAGTTTAAACTCATCGCTGGCCTTACGCTTGCGGTGGCACTCTTATTTGCAGTGGTTATGACAATAGTTGATGTACCAAAACCTGATCGTCATGAACGGGCAGCAGTTCCAGAACGTGTTGCTAATTTTCTTCTAGAGAAGAAGGTTAAAGTAAAACCAATACCAAAAGTGGTTAAGCCAAAGGTGATACCTAAACCCAAACCTAAACCCATCGTAAAAAAGATTACTAAAAAGAAAGCGAAGCTGAAACCGTTAACCAAAACTCAGAAGAAAGCACGTGAAAAAGCAGCGGATACGGGTCTGCTTGCACTCAGTAACGAACTGGCTGATCTGATGGACACCGACGATATTAGCGCGATGATTGGAGGTACGGTGAAGACAGCTTCAACTTCATCAAATAAGAGAGCTGTATTTAATAAAGACCTGTTGGTTGCCGGCGTTAGCCAAGGCAGTGGTGGGGTTAATGCAAGTGAATACATCACTGTCGTTGGTAAAACGCAGTTATCACAGCATGAAATAACGCAGGTTAGACAATCACTGTTATCTGAGAAGGCACTAGCGAGTGCCCAAGATTCAAAACGCAAAAGCGAATCGCGTAGCGGTGATATTCGTTCAGAAGAAGAAATTACTCTCGTATTTGACCAAAACAAGAGCAAGTTATATTCAATATATAATCGTGCCCGTCGCAAAGATCCCGGCTTGAAAGGTAAAATAGTACTGGCGATAACAATTGCCCCAGCGGGTAATGTGATCAACGTAAAAATCGTATCCAGTACATTGGGTAATGCCAAACTAGAAAGTCGCTTGTTAAGCCGAATTAAACAATTTAAATTCGGTGCGAAAAAAGTAGAACAGGTTACGGTGACGTACCCGATAGAATTTTTACCTTCATAAAGGCATTGGCTACAGGTGATGTGTTTTTTTC
>CAZCOZ010000170.1:0-3369 GCA_964500555.1 uncultured Thiotrichaceae bacterium
TAAAAATGAAAAACAAAGGAATGTTACCGCTAACTATTTTAGCAACCACGAGCTGTATCGCTTTTAATAGTTACGCAGCGATCGTCATTAATGAATTTGATTACGATCAACCAGGAATCGACAATGCCGAATTTATTGAATTATTTAATAATGGCGCTGCCAGCTCATTAGATAATTTCTCGATTCAGCTTGTCAATGGTAAAAATTCAAAAGCGTATCGCACAATAAACTTAACAGGGTTCAACATTAACGCCAATGACTATTTTGTTGTTTGTGGTGATTCGACTCTGGTTGCCAATTGTGATTACAGCTTCACAACAACCAGTGGCTGGCTGCAAAATGGTGCGCCCGATGCTATTGCTCTTTTCGATGACACGACAATAATAGATTCCATATCGTATGAAGGTATTTTTTCAACTTATACTGAAGGTGATCCACTGACAGTCAGCGATAACAATTTCAACATAATGAGTATTGCGCGCATTCTTGATGGCGTCGACACCAATAACAATCTACTTGATTTTCAGGGAAGCTGTTTAACACCGGGCGCATCAAATGGCTCAGGTATAAGCCAACTTTCCAGCACGGGAAATTGCATAGAAACCGTCAGCGCAGTGCCTGTACCCGCCGCTGCGTGGTTGTTTAGTTCAGGATTACTTGGGCTTGTAGGCTATGCTCGCAAGACAAGTAAGGCTTAACAACATATCAAAGAAACGCTTAATATATAGCACTATAGTCAACGATTGAGACGGTTAAAATATCTCACTCGCTGACTATAGTGCTACTTTTAAGCAGTTACTTTTTATTTATAAAATCGATTGCCTGCTGCAAACGTTGAATGGTTTTTTTCTTACCTAATAATTGCAGAGTAATATCAATTGAAGGCGATTTACCATGCCCCGTTACAGCGAGCCTTAAAGGTTGCCCTACTTTTCCAAAACCAACTTCTAACGACTTCACTGTATTTTCAACCACATCATGTATCGCTGACGCAGACCAGTCACTTAGATTATTATATTGCTGTTTCAAACTTTCAAGAATCGGCAGTGTGTTTTCTTTAAACTGTTTTTTTGCCTGCTTATTATTGTATTCAGAAAAGTCTTCATACAAGAAGCGAACCTCTTCGGCTAATTCAACAAGGGTACTACAACGTTCCTGAAAAACATCAAGCACTGCAATTAAATCTGGACCATTACTTACATCGTAGCCTGCTTGCTGAATATATTCCTGCAACAATTCAGCTAATTCAGTGACTTCTTTTTCCTTAATATAGTGCTGATTCAACCAGAGTAGTTTCTCTGTATTAAAAGCCGATGCCGATGTATTAATATCAGCCGCATCAAACAACGTAGTCATTTCATCGACACTAAAAATTTCCTGATCGCCATGCGACCAGCTTAAACGGACTAAATAATTAATTAATGCCTCAGGTAAAAAACCCTCTTCTTTGTATTGCATCACACTAACAGCACCGTGGCGTTTTGATAAACGCTTACCGTCATCGCCTAAAATCATTGGCACATGCGCATAAATCGGTAACTCAGCACCTAATGCTTTTAGTATATTTATTTGTCGAGGAGTATTGTTCAAATGATCGTCACCGCGAATAATATGCGTCATTTTCATATCCCAGTCATCGACTACAACGGTTAAGTTGTAAGTTGGCGTACCATCCATTCTCGCTAACACCAAATCATCCAGCTCACGATTATTAATTACAACTCGACCTTTTACCAGATCATCAATGACCACATCACCATCAAGTGGGTTTTTAAAACGCACAACAGTGTTGTCGGCTGCCGATAAATTTTTATCACGACAGCAACCGTCATAACGTGGTTTTTCTTTCGCGGCCATTTGACGTTCACGCAACTCAGTCAAACGCTCTTTGCTGCATTCACAATGATACGCATCACCCGAATCAAGCAACTGTTGAATCACTTCTTTATAACGATCAAATTGATGTGTTTGATAAAAAGGCCCTTCATCATAATCCAGACCCAACCACTGCAACCCTTCTAAAATGGCATCAACGGATTTTTGTGTGGAACGCTCACGATCCGTATCTTCAATACGCAAAATAAATTTCCCACCCATTTTCCTGGCATAAAGCCACGAAAACAAAGCAGTGCGAGCACCACCCACATGAAGATAACCGGTAGGACTTGGAGCAAATCGGGTACGGACTGTCATAAGAGTTACAAAATTATTAATTTAGGACGCTATTCTATCGCTAAAGTGACTACCTCGTCAGTAGTTAAACAGCTAAAATAAACTGATGCCAGAAAACCTAATCAAGATAGATTATCAACACTTACTCGAACAGATAACAGAGTGGTCTAAAGAACTTGGTTTCCAGCAACTTGGCGTTGCCGATATTAATCTAGCTAAACACGAAGCCCACCTAAACGACTGGCTAGCCGCTGATTTTCATGGCGAAATGGACTACATGCAAAAACACGGTAGCAAACGCAGTCACCCTGAAGAACTAATAAGCAACACCCGACGCGTCATTTCAGTGCGCATGGATTATCTACCGCCTGATTGTGAGCTATCCGAAAAAGTGCTCAGTAATCCTGAGCTTGGTTTTATTTCAAGGTATGCACTTGGTCGCGACTATCACAAAGTCATGCGTAAGCGCCTGCAAAAACTGTCCGAAAAAATCACCAATAAAATTGGAGAATTTGGCTACCGCGTGTTTGTTGATAGCGCACCTGTATTAGAAAAAGCATTGGCAGAAAAAGCCAATCTTGGCTGGATTGGCAAACATTCAAATTTAATTAATAAAAATGCAGGCTCCTGGTTTTTTCTGGGTGAAATTTACACTGACCTACCACTGCCACTCTCGAAAGAAAATTCAAACATAGATGAACATTGTGGAACCTGCACAGCTTGCATTGATATCTGCCCCACTCAGGCAATCATCGCACCCTACAAAGTTGATGCCAGACGTTGTATTTCATATTTAACGATTGAACTACACGGCAGCATTCCAATTGAGTTTCGCAAAGCCATGGGCAACCGAATTTATGGCTGTGATGATTGTCAGTTGTGCTGCCCGTGGAATCGTTTTTCTCAACCAAGTGATGAACCTGATTTTTTAACCCGCCATCCACTTGATGCTGCAACATTAATCGAACTCTTTTCCTGGAGTGAAAAAGAATTTTTAAAGCAAACAGAAGGTTCTGCCATTCGCAGAATAGGTTATCAACGCTGGTTAAGAAATATTGCTGTTGCGCTTGGTAACGCACCGACGTCTAAAAAAACTATCGATACATTAAAGCAACGTAAAAATGAATTTTCTGAAGAAAAATTTGAGCTCGTTATTGAACACATCGATTGGGCGTTGGCACAGCACCAATAACTATT
>CAZCOZ010000171.1:0-3299 GCA_964500555.1 uncultured Thiotrichaceae bacterium
CACAATGGCTTTGCCTGTTTTTGGAGTTTTAAATTGACACCACGGTCCATCATCAATTTCAACCGCGCCAAATTCATTTTTCGCCAGATCGTAACCCCAGGCTTTAAATCCACCCTCGGTAAACTTCATAATATTACCTTTGTGTACCAACGTAACGGTTTTACGATCATTATCGATTGCGTACTGTATGGCTTTGCGCACCAGACGTTCTGTGCCTTCTTTTGAAACCGGTTTTACACCAATACCTGAGGTTTCTGGAAAACGAATATTTTTTACCTGCATGTCATTCAACAGAAAATCCAGTACCTTTTTCGCTTCAGCACTACCCGCTTCCCACTCGATACCCGCATAAATATCTTCCGTATTTTCACGAAAAATAACCATGTCGATATCTTCCGGCCTTTTTACAGGGCTAGGCGTACCTTCATAATAACGAACCGGTCGTTGGCAAACATAAAGATCCAACACCTGTCGCAAGGTAACGTTAAGCGAACGAATACCGCCGCCAACAGGCGTGGTTAATGGCCCTTTGATTGACACCACATAATCCTTCACGGCCTGCAATGTTTCATCCGGCATCCAGACATCGCCGCCATATAATTTATTGGCTTTCTCACCTGCATAAATCTCCATCCAGGAAATTTTTCTGCTGCCCGCGTAGGCTTTTTCTACCGCTGCATCCACCACTGTTTTCATTACGGGTGAAATATCAATACCAATGCCATCACCTTCGATATAAGGGATAATCGGTTGATCCGGCACATTTAAAGAGTTGTCTGCTTTAGACGTAATTTTCTCACCTGTACTCGGTATTTGTATTTTCTCAAAAGCCATCGTTATTTCCATTTAATGCATATCAAGACGCCAGTTAATACGTCCTCAAATAGATCATTATTATAGATCTATTATTAGTTAAGCCCTTGATTAATAAGGGACAAGAGTTTTTCTAGAAGGTGGATTTTACATCAGAACAGGTCGACGCGACAGTCTTGTTAAATTCGCTTTTTTCGATTAACCCATATCGATTAACTCATTCAGATGAAATCAAAGAGGAACAATTGCTTTTTGACAGTAAAATAGCCCAAAGCAAAACAGGCCGACAAGCAACAAATCAATGTCGCCTGTCAGCCTGTGAAAAATAGACTACTTTTCTGTATTAAGAAAAACTACAAAGGCAAATGGCTCTTTGCAACCAACCTGTTTTCATTCATACTATTTTGATTGGTTGATTTTCTAATTTTTGTTTGTCCTTGCCAGGTTGTAGTGTTCGTTGCGCGTTCGACCAGCACTAAATCAACCTGATAAAAACGAGCATTCACGCCGCTTAATTCATCGCTAATTCGATTAATGGAACCGTGTAAAATAAAATCAGAATCAGCTTTTTTTAGCCATTCATTACGCGACTGCTGATCATTTTTCGCCAGAACATACAGATTAGGACTGTTCGTCAACAGTAATTTGCGTTCTAAATTACTGCTAAATTTATGCATATCCAGGCGTTCACGGCTGAGATCTCTCACCTCACCCACAGCAATACTGGCTTCTTCCTTCGTCGCACAATTGCAAATACTGTTGTCATACCAACTATCAGAAATTAGTTCGTTAATCATTTTTTCAGCAACAAGTTGGGCATCAGTATCATTCCAGATGACTTCCTTAGCATCACTCGTTAATCGTGGATGAGATGTTCCACACCCGACCAAAAGTAGCGAGAAACCACAACCTAAAATAAATTTATACAAATTACCATATGAATTGACCATAGAAAATATCATCAGCATCACCTTTTAAAAACATGTGTTTATTGGGGATCTTGGAGTTTGATAACATTTTGGTTTTGGTGCTTCCTGTAACGATGTTGCTTGTTACAATGCATTGTTTGAAACAGCACTGCTCAAAACGCTTTTACAAATGATTTGCGATATGCGCGTAAAAGTCATTTATGATACTTTATCTATAGCAGCACTGACACTATTTGCACATTAACTGTCCAAAATATGACAACTATTCCACACAGTTTCCGACAGAAGGTCGTTTTTAAAAGAAACGTATATTTCACATTTTAAAAACAATAAGTTGCCCTCAATCCAATCAACGGGTAATGTCGCCAACATGGAAAAAATTGACACTCTGCTACACGCTCGCTGGATTGTTCCAGTGGATGACAAACACCGTTATCTCGACAATCATTGCATTGCGATTAACGAAGACAAAATCATCGATATTTTGCCCTCATCCGAAGCAGAGAAAAAATACCAGGCAAATGTGAATCGTCACTTTGACAAAAGTGTATTAATGCCGGGTATGATTAATAGCCACACGCATGCGGCGATGAATTTATTTCGTGGTTTAGCAGATGATTTAAATTTGATGGACTGGCTAGAAAATCATATCTGGCCAGCCGAAGTCAAATACGTGAATGAAGGTTTTGTACAAACCGGTACTGAACTGGCGATTGCAGAAATGATTCGCAGTGGCACCACCTGTTTTAACGACATGTATTTCTTTCCTGATGTTACTGCACGTGTTGCAGCAAACGTTGGCATGCGAGTCAATGTGGGTTTAATCATGATTGACTTTCCAACGGTTTGGGCAAGTACACCTGAGGAATATATCGATAAAGGCCTTAACGTTTTTGATCATTACAAAGGCCATGATTTAATTAAAACCAGCTTCGCCCCACACGCACCCTATACCGTTTCAGATGAACCCTTAAAACGCATTTGTACACTGGCGAATGAGCTTGAATTAAACGTACATATGCATATTCATGAAACTGAATTTGAAGTCAGTGACGCAGAAAAAAATAATGGGCGACGTCCATTAACACGCTTAAATGAACTCGGTTTGCTTAACCCCTCATTACAGGCAGTACACATGACACAGTTACAAGATGAAGAAATAGATTTACTTGCCGCAACCGGCAGTCATGTCATTCATTGCCCAGAATCCAATATGAAACTAGCCAGTGGCATTTGCCCCGTTACACAATTACTCGACGCCGGTGTTAATGTTGCGCTCGGCACGGATAGTAGTTCGAGTAATAACGATCTTGATATGTTTGGTGAAATGCGTTCAGCAGCAATGTTAGCGAAAATAAGTAATATGGATGCCACCGTTATACCTGCAGAACAAGTTTTAAAAATGGCGACCATTAATGGTGCCAAAGCACTCGGCCTCGATGAAGTAACCGGCTCACTTGAAGTTGGAAAATCAGCCGATATTATTGCGGTGAATTTCGATACAATAGAGACGATGCCAGTTTATGATCCTGTTTCACATCTGGTTTATTGCAGTTC
>CAZCOZ010000172.1:0-3175 GCA_964500555.1 uncultured Thiotrichaceae bacterium
TGATGTGTGAAGCACCTGATCATGAAAAAGATGACTTCGTTCTTTTATCAGGCACGAAAGTTCGTGAAATGTTAGGTAAAGGCATGGCGCCACCTAAAGAATTTTCACGTCCTGAAGTGGCTAAAATTTTGATTGAGTACTATCAAGGTCTGAACGCTTAAACGACGCATAATTGTTGTCTACTGAACGGCGCCAGTCCTTTTAAGATTGACGCCGTTTTTACGTTCGCAGAAAAAGTTTGCCGCGAAGAACGTAAAATACGCGAAAAAAATACTTAATTTTTTCTAGTTTTCCTGTTCTTGCGTCGGAACATGGGAACGAAAAAGACCCGCTCAGTAATAGCAAAAATCAACCAGGACAGTCCATTATTTATTGTTTTTTATTTTCGTTTTTTGCGTTCTTTGCGGCAATTTATTTTTTCAGTCTATCCAGTAATCCACTTCCTGTAACTTCAAAAATTTTTCCGCCTGACTCCCCTGCAACATTGCAAGTGTCGACATCATTCCCGCCTCGACGCAGGTAGGCGCTGCAACACTAACTGTATGCGGCGCATCGATAATTGACCAGCCCGTTTTAGGGTTAAGGATATGACTATACCTAACACCGTCTTTTAACAGATAACGATTAGCATCACCACTGGTAGCAATCGCGCCACCATATAACTGAAACAATCCACAGGCTTCTTCTGAACCTGTAATCAAACGTCCGACTGACCAGTATTTGTCATCTTTACGAGCTACCGTCATAGCCAGGTCGCCACCAAAATTCACCAGCACACTCTCGCCAGTTTTTTGTCGTGCGATTTGCACACAGCGATCAACAGCGTATTCTTTCCCTATTCCACCTAGATCGATTTCCATACGTTCAGGTAACGTTACTTTATTATTCTCTCGATCAACTTTTTGCCAACCAATTTTTTTGATTATTTTTTTTACCTGTTTTTTTTCTGGTACATTATCACTGCCATCGAATTTCCAGACATGTCGCAACACACCAGATGTCACATCAAAAAGCCCTTCGCTTATTTCAAATAATTCATTGGCAAAATCAAGCAAGCGTGATGTTTCATCATCAACGATAACTTCTCCACCACTGGAATTATTTATCTGATAAATAATATTATCTTTTTTATAGCGACTGAATTTATCTTCAATACGCCAGGCTTCATCCGCTATAGCGTTTAATAGTTCCTGTGCAAGCGTTTTATCTTCGACTTCCATTAATACATCACACGGACTAGCCATTGCCATAAAAGAGCCCTTCCAGAAGTCGTCTGCTTTTATTAGTTCTGTCTTACGCATGGTTTGCATCATAAACTAATGTAAGAATAATTCACTATTTTGATACAGATATACATACAAAAGTGATTCAATCATTCCTGTTAACCCATGCCCTCTATGGTAAAATCTATGGCTCTTCACAGCTGCTCATACACAACATCCCATGAATGAAAATACAGTAACCGTAGGCATACTATCTGACTCACACGGTTATCTATATCCTGAAGTCAAAGATACTGTTAACCAGTGTGATTACATCGTACATGCCGGTGATATCTTTAATGCAAATATTCTAGAACAGCTACACCCAAAGAAAGAACTCATCGCGGTTGCTGGAAACAATGACATCCCTGCTTTATGGGACAACGCAGAAGCAGCGGTAGTAAGAGCACTGCCAAAAGTCCACAAGCTTACGTTACCGGGGGGTGATTTAATTGTCGAGCATGGTCACCGCCTTGGCAATAGACCCGACCATACCGACCTGCGTTGGGATCATGCAGATGCACGTCTAATCGTTTATGGACACACACATATTCGCGTAGTCGATCAAAAAGAAGAACCCTGGGTGGTTAACCCCGGCGCGTCAGGTAAAGTTCGGAATTACGGCGGGCCTTCTTGCCTGATTCTTGAAGCCAATGAAGATGAGTGGAAGATTGAAACGATTATATTTGCTGACGCTACAACCGCGTAATTATCAGGCCCAATCTGAAAGCTTATACCGTAGCGATTTTCAAATTAAAATGTGGAGAAAGTGATGACAGGAAACAAATGTATATTAAAAATAACCTTCGTTTCGATGTTGATTGTAAGCTTCAATGTGTGTTCAACACCTCTCAATAAACCTCCAGCGGCCAGTACCAACCTCTTCCATCCTGAACGGATAATAAAAACTCTCGAAGCACCAGAAGAAAAACCTTTTGCTGAACACTTTGCTGTTTTCCATATTTCCTCTGGTGATGATTTCACTCAAACCCTTGTTCTAAATAATGCGCAAAACCTCGCAAATCATTATGGCCCTGATAAAGTTGTCATTGAGGTCGTTGCTTACGGTCCCGGTTTAAAAATACTCTTTAAAGAAAACAAAAATGCTAAGCGTATCGCTGGCATGTCTGATTCAGGCATCACCTTTACCGCTTGTGGAAACACGATGCAGTCAATGGGACGCAACAAAGACTCACTCAATAAACACACCAAAGTCGTACCTGCTGGTGTCATTAGAATAATGGAATTACAGGAAGCTGGCTGGTCTTATATCCGCCCTTAAAAGCAACCACAGGCAAACTCGTTTAAATGTAATGAAAAATTTCCGAGGATAAAAGTAATGATTACGCACAAACATCCATACTCAAACCGACTGTACTTGAATAGCTTATTATTTCTAACGTTAACACTTGTTAGCACTTTCGCCATAGCACACTCTGATGGCATGATACGGGTAAAAAGTAATAACAGTGTATCCGTTACGATTGATAAACTTGAGCATGCTTTAAACAAAAAAGGCATGACAATTTTTAAGCGAGTAGATCACGCAGCGGGTGGGAAAAAAATTGGTATCAATATAAGACCAACCGAACTACTGCTTTTTGGTAACCCCAAAATTGGCACAAAGCTAATGCAATGTACACAAACCGCCGCGATAGACCTACCTCAAAAAGCTTTGGCTTACAAAGATGAATCTGGCCAGGTATGGTTACTGTACAACGACCCAAATTACATGGCAGCAAGACACCATATTAAAGGCTGCAAAGAAGTTGTTAAAAAATTGAGTAATGCACTCGCTAACTTTACTAAGATAGCGACGCAATAGTTAGTCGCCCCTGAAGATTAAGCAAACAAAATCCTCTCATCTAAAAAAACAGATAGAAAGATATTTTTAAAACGTACTCCATAAAAAA
>CAZCOZ010000173.1:0-3159 GCA_964500555.1 uncultured Thiotrichaceae bacterium
TCCATTGCTTCCACTGTGGCTTGCCTGTTGCAGATAGCCTGGATATTAGCATCGATTATCTCGGCGAAAAAAAACCGATGTGTTGCCACGGCTGCGAAGCTGTTGCCCAGGCCATTATCAATAGTGGCATGGATCAGTTTTACAAATATCGCACCGCGACGTTAGACAAACCCGAAGAAATAGTACCTGAATTTCTACAACAACTAAAAGCGTACGACACACCAGAGATTCAACGCAAATTTGTTACTGAAACCAGCACCGAACATATTCTAGAAGTATCACTTATTTTAGAAGGCATTACCTGCGCTGCCTGTGTCTGGCTAAATGAAAAGCACTTGAATTCACTCAACGGTATTATCAGTGCCAGCATTAACTACAGTAATCACCGTGCGTTAGTACGCTGGGATAACAGCAAGATCCAACTGAGTGAAATTCTCGAATCGATATCACGCATCGGCTATCTTGCTCACCCTTACGACCCAGAGCAGCATCAACATATTCTGGAAAAAGAACGTAAGCAACAAATAAAACGCCTGGGGCTCTCTGGTCTGTTAGGCATGCAAATAATGATTTTTGCGGTCGCTATGTATACTGGCGAGTGGTGGGGAATAGACGAATCCTTTAAACAAAGCTTTCGCTGGATAAGTTTGGCCTTAACTATTCCCATTTTGTTATACGCGTCAAGTGTGTTTTTCAAAGCAGCTTATCGTGACCTTACTAACAAACGCATTGGTATGGATGTGCCTATTTCATTGGGAATCGGCATTGCTTTCGGTGCCAGCCTGGCGAACACAATTAATGGTATGGGTGAAGTCTATTTTGATTCCGTTGCAATGTTTACTTTCTTTTTATTAAGCGCACGTTTTTTTGAGATGGGCGCAAGAAAACGAGCATCGGAAGCCACTGAAGCACTATTAAATTTAAAACCCGCGGTAGCCACCAGACTAATTAATTACCACTCCAGAAAATCCAGCACCATAGAAAACCAGGAAAGCGTATCCGTCAGTGAATTAAATACTGGCGACTACCTTCTTGTTCGACCCGGCGAAGTATTACCTGCTGACGGAAAAATTGTTCAAGGTATTTCAGGCATTAACGAATCATTAATTACCGGCGAAAGTTTACCTGTGACCAAGCAAATTAATGATGACGTTATCGGTGGTAGCACAAACACAGAAAACCCTTTAATTATACAAATAAGCCAACTGGATGCCGATTCCGTACTGTCATCAATACAACAGTTAATCGATGAAGT
The DNA here is from genome assembly GCA_964500555.1 of uncultured Thiotrichaceae bacterium. Taxonomy (GTDB): domain Bacteria; phylum Pseudomonadota; class Gammaproteobacteria; order SZUA-229; family SZUA-229. The sequence continues at coordinate 1,256 of CAZCOZ010000173.1, forward strand.
TCAGCATACTAAACCCGCCATAGCAAAACTGGCTGATAGAATTGCCAGCTGGTTTGTTAGTATATTGTTAATCGTCGCAGCATTGGTGGCTTATTACTGGTACACCACCGACCCCAGCCAATGGTTAGCAATCACCATTGCAACACTCGTCGTCAGTTGTCCCTGCGCACTCTCACTTGCCACACCTGCTGCTATTACAGCTGCAAGTGGTCAATTAGCAAAAATAGGTTTATTACCAAAGCGCGCTCATGCATTAGAGACACTCGCATACGCAAGCGATTTTGTTTTCGATAAAACCGGCACACTCACCGAAGGAAAAATTAAACTCGAAGAAATTATTCTAATTAAAAACGAAACTGCTAAAAACAACACGACTATAAACAGCACTACTATAAACAGCACCTATGACAAACAGAACTTACTCAACATCGCCGCCTCACTCGAAGCAAACTCCGAACACCCTATCGCAAAAGCACTGCTCAATGCCAATGAACAAAGTGCTAATCAACAGAATGCTAATAAACAGAGCGCTAATCAACAAACTTTATTGGATGTAAAAAATTTAAAACATTTAACGGGGGAAGGAATACAGGGAAGCATTGATGACACAGAATGGTTTATTGGCAATGAAGATTTTATACGACAGCATTGCGCATCAATCTTTAATCACAGAGGTAATTACGGCAACAATAATACAGAAAAATCCAGCAGAATATTGTTAGCGAATAAAGAATATTGTTTTGCCATTTTTATTTTGTCTGATAGCATTAAAGCAGAAGCAAAATCGTTAATTAAAAAATTACATCAGAAAAACAAAGAAACGCACTTAATGAGCGGTGACGGAATAGCCAACACGAAAAGCATCAGCGAACAACTTGGTATAAAACATTTTTTCGGCAGCCTAAAGCCAGAAGACAAGCTAAACAAAGTTAACACGTTGCAAAAACAGGGTTCAATTGTTGTAATGGTGGGTGATGGCGTCAACGACGCACCTGTTCTCGCTGGCGCTGACCTTTCAATAGCAATAGGGAAAGGCACGCAGCTTGCGGCAGCAACCGCTGACATGATTTTAATCAGTAATAACATTGAACATATTTATCATGGCTATCAAATTGCGATTAAAACACTGCGGATTATTAAACAAAATTTAAGCTGGGCATTGCTTTATAATGTTACCGCTATTCCCGCCGCCGCTACCGGCCATATTGAACCCTGGCTAGCAGCAATCGGCATGTCAGCAAGTTCACTGGTTGTAGTATTTAATTCAATGCGACTTAACAGAATAAAACTCAACACCCAAAGACAATAAACCCCTGTCAATAAAACCAGGCTAATAAAATCAGGCCAACAAAATCAGGCCAATAAATAATACGCAACTATGGATATTATCTACCTCTTACTTCCCATTGCATTAATCATTGTTATTATCGTTATTGCTGTTTTTTTCTGGGCGGTAAAATCAGACCAGTTTGATGATTTAGAAGGTCCCGCACATCGTATTCTTATGGATGATGACACCATCAATAATAATACCAATACCAATACCAATACAGAAGACAACAAAAATACAGACTCAGACCCTAAGTCAAAATAGCACCAGCCTGAACAAAAACATTTAGCTGATTATTTATGAACACGAACACATCACAGTGTGCTTTATTTTTACACCCAAAACAACAAAGCTTTATTCCTGACGACATCAAACCATGTATCAAAGAATTACAAAACATCGACCTTATTGCTGACCCAATAAGCAACCAGGAAAACAGTTTTTATACAGGCAAACGGCATCTAGAATACATTGCCTACATGGGTTGTTCACCCACAATACAATTTGAAGAGAGCGAAACCAGCAATACTTTCTGTCATATAAAAATTCACCAATACAATACTGCAAAATTAAT
>CAZCOZ010000174.1:0-3116 GCA_964500555.1 uncultured Thiotrichaceae bacterium
AGGTACGATATTCTTGCAGAAGAAAGTAAAATCCTCCACCAGGGCGATGTCAAGCTTACCTCGGGTGAGTTTATCGAAGGAGCAGAAGTAGGGCAGGATGAGCAATATAATATTATAAACGCTAATTATTCACTGTTAACTTTCTGGAATGTCCCCTACTTTGATGCGAATACTCGCCTTATCTATCGCGCATCATTGCAATATGCTAGCTCGCCGTTATCCTCGATAAGTCAGTTTACTCTGGCAGGGCCAACAAAAGCACGGGCTTACCCCATTAACCAGTTTTCTGCAGATAATGCCGTATATTTAGCAATCGACTGGGTATTTGATGCCCCCGATTTTTTTGATATCGATATTGGTGGCAGCAATCTTCAAGCAATTGCACGTCCATTAGTATTTGTCGATGCGTCCTATGGTGAAGTGCTTTCACTGGATGGCGGTACCGGTCAACTGATCGATGTTGGCTTTGGTATACAGTTTTCTTACCTTAATAGTATTAGGGGGAATCTTCAATTGGCCTTTCCAGTGAAGGATGATTTTAGTTCAGCTGATACTGAAGCACCGGATGATGCTGTTAAGTTAGTATTCGATGTGCAATATAGCTTTTAGTCAATCTTAAAGCTTGTGCTCTCCCTGAGATAGTTTTGTTTTTTCGAGTAAACCTGAATTCATCAAAATAGTGCGGCAAAGTGGTTATGTATAGTGGTATTTTTTTAACTATATCTCTACCTTGTGCTATGTAACGCCTATAGAATAATCTTTTAGACGCGGTCTGGAAAATTTCCATTTTCATAGAATGGAGCAGCCTGAATAGTATGAAATCGAAGAATAATCTAATTATTTGAACCGTGTCACATAATTAATGCTAATTAGTGTTGCTACATTATATTTTTTGCACTACCATAAATGCTACTTTCAACAAAAACTCAATAATAGAGAAGGAGCATTAAATTATGGCCATTTATTTAAATTATGAAGGCGTCAAAGGTAACGTAACGGCAGAAGGTTATAAAGATCACATTGCAGTGTTATCTATCAATTTTGGAGTAAGTCGTTCAATATCGATGGAAGCAGGTAACATGTCAAATCGTGAATCTACTCGTCCGTCAGTGAGTCCGGTTACTATTACAAAAGTAGCCGATAACTCAGTAACGGCACTCTTCAAAGAATCGGTTACGGGCAGCGCTGGTAAAAAAGTAAAAATCATCTTTGTTCGCACTGGTGGCGATAAAGTGCAGGAATATCTCGATATTGAGATGGAAGATGTACTAATCAGTAGTTACGACTTAACAGCGGATGCAGAAGGCGAACCGACGGAAACCATTACGTTATGCCCCTCGAAGCTCACCATCAATTACAGTGACTTTGATAAAACTAATAAATCGGGTAATCCGCAGCGTGTGGGTTATGATCTGGAAACAGCCAAACCGTTATAAGTCTTTTTTATAACTTCGATGTTGTACGAATGCGAGGCAGTTATTTGTTCGCATTCGTACCGCTGAATAGGCTCACACAACGTAGAGTGGGTTCAGTAACAAACTTGAAGTTTTGGATTAAATTTTATCCAAGGTAAGCAAAGATGCTATTACTTATCACGTTTAAGGAGTTGGTCGTAAATGGATAACCTCGTCCTGGGGGATACCTCTAGTGAGTAATTTAACTCAAGAAAATCGTTTAATATCAATCAAAACGCCGTTGCCAGACGATGAGCTATTGTTGACCTCAATCGAAGGCGCAGAGTACATCTCCGAACTGTTTGAGTTCGAAATAGAAGTTATCTCAGCTAATGCAGCGATAGATCCAAAAGAATTAATTGGTAAAACTGTTACGGTATCCATACACGGCAATATCGAACGTGAATTTAATGGGTATGTACGTAGCTTTACTAACTGTGAAGTAAAAGAAGGAAAACTTACTACCTATCGTATGACCATGGTTCCATGGTTATGGTTTTTGTCCAAAAATAACAACCATCGTATATTTCAGGAAAAAACCACTAAAGATATTGTTACACAAGTATTCAATGACCTGGGTTTTAATGATTTTGATTTTAAAGCAACAGGCAACCCAAATGCACGGGAGTACTGCGTTCAGTACAATGAAAGTGATTTAAACTTCATCTCCCGCTTGTTGGAAGAAGATGGTATTGCATACTTTTTTGAACAGGTAGATGGCATCCACAAAATGCAAATTGTAGATGAAGCCAACGCTTATCAGGAATGTGAAGAAACCGATCTTACCTATTCCAGAGGTAATCGAAGAGACAGACAAATTACCCAGTGGGTACGTAACCATCAGTTCCGTAAGGGTAAGTGGAAGTTGAGTGATTATGATTTCAAGCAACCGACAAAGTCGCAACTGCAAACAACCGCATCGACCAGTGAATTTGCCAATGCCAAAGAATACGAGCATTACGAATATACGCCTTATTATGACTTTACCGGAATACGCGATCTGTCAAAAAAACGTATAGAAGCTGAAGAAATCCCGATGGATGTCATTAGAGCGTCAAGCCATTGCAGCAGTTTTTATGCGGGTGGAACATTTAATTTAAAACAGCACTATTTAGGTGAAGAAACGGGGGCTTATTTAATAACAGGTATCCGCCATTCGGCTTACGAACATAGTTATTTTTCTGAAGGTGGAAATGAATCAGAATACAATAATGACTTTACCTGTATTCCCAGTAAAGTACATTACCGTCCACCACTACTGCACCCAAAACCTGTTATGGCGGGTCCTCAGTCTGCGATTGTTGTCGGCCCAGCAGGCGAAGAAATCTATGTCGATGAATTCGGCAGAATTAAAGTTCAATTTCACTGGGATCTTGTAGGCAAAAATGACGACTACAGTACCTGTTTCATCCAAGTTATGCAGCCGTGGGCAGGATCAGGCTGGGGTACATCGTTTATTCCCCGGATCGGCATGGAAGTGGTGGTTAATTATTATAACGGCGATGTCGATCGTCCGATAATAATGGGGACGGTTTACAATGGTGATAATAAACCCCCATTTGACTCCAAAAACCAGAGTGGTATTCGAACACGCTCGACAATAGATGGCTCTTCAAGCAATTGTAATGAATTGCGATTTGATGACAGTAAAGGTTCTGAAGA
>CAZCOZ010000175.1:0-2956 GCA_964500555.1 uncultured Thiotrichaceae bacterium
TAATAATATTCCACAGGAATATATAACGATATTCCAACTATTCTAAATCAAGGTTTCTCTCGATTTTATATGACCCGAAGGCCGTTCTCAGGCATAATACGCAGTGCTTTTTATTTTATACCACACAACAAATTGCTAGGAATTTGTCGTTTGTTTTTACGGTATGAATCTTCAGTTCGCAAGTTAATAATTGCTGTTTAATAATTACAGCTCAATAAATTATAGGTTAAATAGTACAGGTACAAATAGTACAGGTTAAATAATTAAGATGATTTTAAATGCCATTAAAAAAGTTTTAGGTAGTCGCAATGATCGACTGGTCAAAAAGCACCGTAAAGTAGTTGCAAAGATTAATGCGTTAGAAGCTGATTTTGAAGCTTTAACTGACGAACAAATTGCAGCCAAAACACAGGAATTTAGAGATCGTCTGACAGCCGGGGAAACCATAGAGCAACTATTACCTGAAGCCTTTGCTGCGGTCAGAGAGGCCAGTCGTCGTGCTTTAGGTATGCGCCATTTTGATGTGCAACTTATCGGCGCAATGGTTTTACACAATGGCAAAATTGCAGAAATGCGTACCGGTGAAGGTAAAACCCTGGTTGCAACATTGGCGGTCTACCTAAATGCTTTGCCAGGAAAAGGTGTGCATGTTGTTACGGTGAATGATTATCTGGCAGCGCGTGATGCAGAATGGATGGGACGTTTATACAGTTTCCTTGGTATGACAACGGGCGTCAGTGTTTCGGGTATGGATCATGTTGCAAAAAAACAGGCTTATGCTGCTGATATAACTTACGGTACAAATAATGAATTTGGCTTTGATTATCTGCGCGATAACATGGCATTTACCGCCGATGAAAAAGTGCAACGCGAACCTCATTTCGCTGTTATCGACGAAGTTGATTCCATCTTAATTGATGAGGCGCGTACACCATTAATTATTTCAGGAGCGGTTGGTGAAAGCAGCGATCTACATCTTAAATTTAAAGACATTGTAACTAAACTTGAGCAGGGCAGAGAAACGACTAAAGATGAACCTGAAGAAGGCGATTTTTCTATTGATGAAAAAAATCGTAGTGTACATATTACTGAGCGAGGTCATCAACGTATTGAAGACATTTTGGTCGAAGAAGAAATTCTTGAAGAAAATGATTCTTTGTACAGCGCAACAAATATTAATCTCGTTCACTATCTTAATGCCGCATTAAGAGGGTTGGTTTTATTTGATAAAGACGTACATTACATCGTTAGAAACAACGAAGTAATTATTGTTGATGAATTCACTGGCCGGACAATGGAAGGACGGCGCTGGTCGGAAGGTTTACATCAGGCGGTAGAAGCCAAAGAAGGTGTGACTATTCAAAACGAAAATCAAACACTCGCGGCGATTACATTCCAGAACTATTTCCGCCTGTATGAAAAACTTTCCGGTATGACAGGTACTGCGGATACCGAAGCTGAAGAGTTAATGCAAATTTATAATCTTGAAGTAGTGATGATTCCTACGAATAGAGAGATGGTGCGTATAGATAATGCGGATCTGGTTTTCATTACACCCGCAGAAAAATATAATGCTGTTGTTGATGATATAAAAGATTGTGTTGCACGTAAACAACCGATATTAGTTGGTACGGCGTCGATTGATGTTTCTGAACATATTTCCAAATTACTTAAACAAGATAAAATCCAGCATAATGTTCTAAATGCTAAACAGCACGAAAACGAAGCACATATTATCGAACATGCTGGTCGTCCAGGTGCAGTGACCATCGCAACCAATATGGCAGGCCGTGGTACGGATATTGTGTTGGGTGGTAATCTTGATGCTGAGTTAGAGCAGAATAAATCAGCGGATGAAGTAAAGAAAGAAAAATTGAAAAAGGATTGGGGAGAGCGTCATAAGCTTGTTTTAGAAGCAGGTGGTTTACATGTGATTGGTAGTGAGCGTCATGAGTCGCGTCGTATTGATAATCAGTTGCGTGGTCGCTCTGGTCGTCAGGGTGATCCCGGTTCGAGTCGTTTCTATTTGTCATTAGAAGATGATTTGATGCGCATTTTTGCCTCAGATAAAGTCGGTTCGCTAATGAAAAAATTAGGCATGGAAGAAGGCGAAGCGATAGAGCATCCCTGGGTTAATCGTGCAATTGAGAATGCGCAACGTAAAGTTGAAGGGCATAACTACGATATACGTAAGCAATTGCTTGAATATGATGATGTTGCGAATGATCAACGTCGTGTTATTTACGCGCAGCGTAACGATATGATGGCGGAATCTGATTTGTCAGGAACCATCCAGTCAATACGTGAAGAAGTTATTAATAATACAATTACCTCACACGTGCCACACGGTAGTCTCGACGAACAGTGGGATATTGACGGTTTGGAGAAAATATTAGAAGAAGAATTTGGTCAAAAGTTAGCTGTTGCTCAATGGCTTAATGAGGATAACCTACTGGATGAAGCTGGCTTACGTCGAAAAATCCTAGCCGCCATTGGTGATGATTCTAAAGAGAAAGAACAGCTTGTAGGCGAAGAAGGCATGCGCAATTATGAAAAGCATGTAATGTTAAATGTGCTGGATAAGTTATGGAAAGAACATTTAGCCGCAATGGATTATTTACGTCAAAGTATTGGCCTGCGTGGTTATGCGCAAAAAAATCCTAAACAGGAATACAAGCGTGAATCATTTGAGATGTTTACGGAATTGCTTGAGCGCATGAAGTACGAAGTGATTACGATTTTATCCAAAGTTAAAATTCAAGCTCAGGATGAAACGGAACAACTAGCAATGAACCAAAATCCGCAAGTTGAAAATGTGAGTTATCAACATGATGATCTGGATGCTATGCAGCATGCAACAGAAGAACCTGAAGATGCTGAGCAAGGAGATAGGAAACACAGTACAGCGCAGCCTTATCAACGTGGTCAGAAAAAAATAGGTCGTAATGATCCTTGT
>CAZCOZ010000176.1:0-1656 GCA_964500555.1 uncultured Thiotrichaceae bacterium
GGGAAAGCCGCGCCAACTTCAGAGAAACGAGGAATAATACCACCACCGTAACCATATACAGAGACAGTACCGCCTTTCCAGTAACCTTTACGTGTTTCGTAAGAATGCTCTAACTGACCAAGCAAGCTGCTAGTTACGTTTTGAATGCGCTCATCAGGATGATCGTCACGTAATTTTTTGATGCCTGTAATAAAACTCGGCCATGGGCCATTTTCAAGCTCGTCGAGCATAGGTGTTTCATAAATCTTCTTGGCCATGGAATCTCTCCTGTCTGCCGCTATGGTTGTGGTCAGCTGATTGTATAATCTTAGAATATATAATCATACTGGTTGATCGTGTACTAGGGGACAAGATTCTAGTACCAATCGTTTTTTTAAACAATATCCCTTTAATGATTTTTATACATTTTTCGGGGCTTTTATTTGTGGCATGGAGTTTAGGCGGCGACGCCAAACTGTAGAATCCTACGCATGGGAGGGTTGCTAACTTATGCTTTATCTCTTATGGGATAGGTAGTGTAATTCTATTCCAGTGTGTAAGAATGTTTTTCCTTAACAAACAAACGCTTATCTGGGTTATTGAAGAATGAGGGCGTGCGAGTAATTCAAACCTATATATAATGTATAAATATCGCTAATTAGTGATATTGTGAAAACAGTTTATTTTAGGCAGGCTTACGTTACTTAGAATTAGCTGCGGACTATAGTTGTTGCGTCGTCGATGATTGTCTCTGCAGTGACAAAATTGTTAGTCGAATTAAAGTTGTTGAATGAACATGTCTGAATACGTAAATCCTCAGGTCTTGGCTGAGTCGCCTTTTTCGCTAGCAAGTGATATTGCTTATCTGCAGTGGCGTGAACGAAAGAGTATTTATTTACAGCCTGATATTGCGGCACTGATGGTGACAATTGAAAACCCGTATCAATTATCAGATGATGAAAAAGCGGCTGTTATTGAACGTTGTCAGCACTTTAACATGGCCTTGTACCAGTTGAGTGATTCGACGAGTCAGGATACAGCGTTGGTTCATGCATTAGGGCAGCAATTAGCGATGCTGCGTCTGGACGCAAATTTACGGTCGGACGAGGACAGTGTTAGCAGCGTTGAAGTGCGAGAGCAGGCCGGAAATCAATATATTCCCTACACAAATAAAGCATTAAGCTGGCATACCGACGGTTATTATAATCATCTTGAAAAACAGATTTATGGCTTCATAATACATTGTATTCGCCCGGCGGTTGAAGGCGGGATAAATAATTTGTGTAATCCTGAAAATATTTATGTTGCTTTGCGTGATGAGAATCCTGCTTATATAGAAGCCTTAATGCACCCGCAGGCAATGACTATCCCCGCCAATATGGAAGCGGATAAAGTTATTCGTGATGAGCAAACGGGCCCTGTTTTTATGATAAAACCAGATGGACGATTGCATATGCGATTTTCGGCAAGAAAACGAAATATTATCTGGCGAGATACAGCAGAAACGAAATCAGCTGTAGCAATGATTAACCAGTTAATCGCCGATGAAAAGAATACTGTAACGGTAGGTTTAAAAGCAGGGCAGGGTCTTATCTGTAATAACGTATTGCATAATCGTAGCAGCTTCATTGATTCTGATGGACAGAAGCGTTTGATGTATAGAGCAAGATACTATGA
>CAZCOZ010000176.1:1756-2937 GCA_964500555.1 uncultured Thiotrichaceae bacterium
AAATAATGTTGTGGTTAAGTGAAATTTTAATTCAAAATCCAGAAATGAAAGATTTTGAAGAATTAAAAGATGAAATAAAAAAACGTGCGGCGGGCGGTGAATTATTTTTTCGCATGGATGTAAAACCGCAATTTGACGACACGCCAGGTGATTGGGAAGATAAACTTGAAGCGACATTTACTTCTATGCTTAAGTGATTAAACTCTGTTATATAAGTATAAAATAGGTTTTTTTAAAAATGTACTGGCAAGAAGACGACAGAAAAAATGACATCAGCACTTCTGATAAAGTGGTGGACTTAAGTTATAAAATTGATTGTAAACAAATTCCAACGTGTCACGCGTGGGAGTTGTCTCAAGCGTTGTATCAGGCGCTACCATGGATTGAAAACGAGTCAGAAGTGGGTGTGCATCAGATACACGGTGCGACGTCGGGTAATGGATGGGAGCGTCCACCGGATGGTGAGCTAATTCATCTCTCTAAACGTACGCGCATGCATCTACGTATGCCGACTGAGCGCGTTGAAGATGCAAAAGAACTGGTTGATAAGGTGTTAGACGTTGCCGGCCACGCTGTTCGCGTAGGTAAAGTGACAAGCAAATCGATTGACCCGTTTTCGACTATTTTTGCGCGTTATATTGTTATGCAAAAAGGCATGAGTGAGGATGATTTTTTACAGTGGATAGTTAGCGCATTGACTGAGCGTAATATTCAGGCAAGAAAATTATTGTGTGGCATGCGACATGAGTTTGAAGCGAATGGAGAGTTAATCGAAACGCGCAGTTTGATGATTGCAGATCTGGATAAATTTTCCTCGGTAAAGTTACAGGAAATCGGTATTGGTTTGCACCGACACATGGGTTGCGGCATTTTTGTTGCCCATAAAGGCATTAAAGCCGTAGGTGAAACGGAAGATAAAGCACATTTTTCAGGTGGTTAAAATAGCTTATTTTGCCGCGAAGGACGCAAAGAGAGCGTAAAGAAAAACCTATAATTTTAGGGAAAACATATCAACAGGTCGTATTCTATCGGTCGGCATCCGACCTTGGTTATGCGAGCTTAATAATTGTTTTTTTGCGTCCTTTGCGTCCTTCGCGGCAAAAATGCTTTGTGTAGAGTTTTATATCACCTTAGTAATACTGGAAATTCATCGTGGCTTCAGATAAAATTTGCGCCACATT
>CAZCOZ010000177.1:0-2920 GCA_964500555.1 uncultured Thiotrichaceae bacterium
AGTTGGCGGTGCTGAGAAAATGGTGGGCCTGGAAGGATTTGAACCTTCGACCTGCCGATTATGAGTCGGATGCTCTAACCAACTGAGCTACAGGCCCAATTTTGTATGGGTGCTTTTTCTCGAAGGCAATAAAAACGCGGACTTCGAGAAGTCCGCGTATTCTATATAGCTTTGCGCTGGATGTCAGCAGAAATAAGCGGTTTCTTATTCTTCGCCATCGCCAAGGAAGCTGCGCAAGTTTTCGGCGCGGCTTGGGTGGCGAAGTTTGCGTAATGCTTTGGCTTCGATCTGGCGAATGCGTTCGCGGGTTACGTCAAACTGTTTGCCTACTTCTTCTAATGTGTGGTCGGTATTCATATCGATACCAAAACGCATGCATAACACTTTTGCTTCGCGTGCTGTTAGTGTGGTGAGAATTTCGCGGGTTGATTCGCGTAATGATTCACCTGTTGCAGAGTCCATCGGTGCCATGATGTTAACGTCTTCGATAAAGTCACCAAGGTGTGAGTCTTCGTCATCACCAATCGGTGTTTCCATTGAGATAGGTTCTTTGGCAATTTTAAGTACCTTGCGAACTTTGTCTTCTGGCATTTCCATTTTTTCAGCCAGTTCTTCCGGTGTGGGTTCGCGACCCATTTCCTGTAGCATCTGGCGGAAAATACGATTGAGTTTATTGATGGTCTCAATCATGTGTACTGGAATACGAATGGTGCGTGCCTGGTCAGCAATCGAACGAGTGATCGCCTGACGAATCCACCATGTCGCATAGGTTGAGAATTTGTAACCACGACGGTATTCAAATTTATCAACGGCTTTCATTAAGCCAATGTTGCCTTCCTGAATAAGATCGAGGAATTGTAAACCGCGGTTGGTGTATTTTTTCGCGATAGAGATCACCAGGCGCAAGTTGGCTTCCACCATTTCTTTTTTCGCGCGTCTTGCTTTGGCTTCACCGATAGACATTTTGCGGTTGATTTCTTTTATGTCAGAAACTCTCAAGCCGAACTCATTTTCAATGGCGGCAAGTTTCTGCTGCGTAATTTTAATTTCGGGTGCGAGTTCTTTTAGTTTTTCAGAATACTCATGACCGGTTGTGTATTTATCAACCCACGTGGTGTTCACTTCGTTTTGCGGGAAAGTGGTGATCATGATTTTGCGTGGCATGTGCGCGCGGTTAACCGCAAGTGAAAGAATGTGTCTTTCTAGCTGGCGAACGCGGTTAATAACAACGTGAAGCTCGCGAGTTAAACGTGTGAGCAGTGCGGGTGTGTACTTGAATTCAAGAAAAGCGGCGGACATTGATGCGCGTGCTTTTGCGATTTCGTCGGTTGTACTGTCTTTTTTCTCGATAACGTTTAAGCAGCGTGTGTGTGCACGTTTAATTTTTGAGAAAATCTTTTTAACGTCGGCAATGTCTGGGCCAGTATTGATGACTTCTTCTTTTTCAGATGATTTCCCGGCGGCAGCAAGTTCTGCTTCTTTCGCTGCGCGTACTAAAGCTTCTGCGGCGAGTCGATCGAGTTCTTCGTCGCTTTTATGAAAATCAACAATTAATTCGTTAAGACGGGCTTCACCAAGTAAAACTCTTTCCCAAAGCGCGATGGCTTCGCCAACGGTTGTGGGATTGGTCGCTAGTGCGTGTAAAACCTGTTTTAAGCCTTCTTCAATACGTTTGGCAATTTCAATTTCGCCTTCACGGGTAAGTAATTCAACACTGCCCATTTCGCGCATATACATACGTACAGGGTCAGTGGTACGACCAAGTTCGGTTTCGATAGAGGCAAGTGCAGCGACAGCTTCTTCTGTGGTTTCGTCATCGGCTTCACTAACGGAGGAATCGGTAAGAACCCTTGATTCTGCTTCTGGCGCAACATCAAGCACGCGAATACCCATATCATTAATGGTATTGATGATGTCTTCTATTTGAGACGGGTCGACAATGCCTTCAGGCAAATGATCGTTTACTTCGGCATAAGTGAGGTAGCCTTGCTCTTTACCTTTTGCGATCAGCGTTTTAAGACGTGATTGTTTGTCTTGTTCTTGCAGCGGAGTTGCCATAAAATTACCCGTTAAAATACTTGTTCTCAATTTTTAAAAGTCGCTTGTTGCTATTTTAAATAAAACCAAAAAGCGGTGAAGCGAACCGACCATTTTACTGGTATATGGCGGCTTTATCCATGTTTTTAAAGTCTAAAATGCATATAAATGCGTACGGAGTTGGCATGGTTTTCTCCTCGGGTGCGGCGGATTTCGCATTTCTACCCCGTGTTAGATATCCTCGTCCTAATCTTTTTGATTAGGTAGGAGATTAGGCTAACTAATCAGGATAAGTAAACGAATAAATAGACGCAAGGAAGCCATAAACATGCTCACAGTGATCTTTAGAGTGGGCCGTGAAAGAAAAGTTTGTATTTTATTAAGTGAATTTTTGGAGAGTTTTTATGGTATCACTGGAAACACCGGTTTGTGAATTTGATCTGTCTGTCGTAGATTTTTCTTTACCCGGCGTGGATGGCAAAGTCTGGACGCCTGAAACCGCGCGTGGCGAAAAGGGTCTGCTAGTTATGTTTATTTGCAATCATTGCCCTTACGTTAAATCGATTCGTGAGCGTATTGTGCGCGACACCAATGAGCTGAAAGATTATGGGTTGAATACGGTGGCGATTATGTCGAATGATCCGAGTGAATACGAAGAAGATTCATTTGAGAACATGCAGAAAGTATCGGCGCAGTTCGGATTTTCGTTTCCTTATCTCATCGATGAAACTCAGGAAGTGGCAAAAGCTTATGGTGCGGTATGTACGCCTGATTTTTTTGGTTATAACGCAGCGATGAAATTACAATATCGCGGTCGTCTGGATGAAAGCCGAAAAGAAACCTCGGCAGAAGATGTGAAGCGCGATTTATTTGATGCGATGAA
>CAZCOZ010000178.1:0-2891 GCA_964500555.1 uncultured Thiotrichaceae bacterium
GTGCCTGATAAAAGAACGAAGTCATCTTTTTCATGATCAGGTGCTTCACACATCATAACAACTTTATCTAACTTCTTAGAGTAAGCCGTGTGGTCAGCTTCAAATATTTCTATTTCTAAAGAGCCAGCAGGAACTTGTTCTTTAAAGATTGTTTGCGCGCCGAATGCATCGTAGTGATCGCCAACACCTGCATGGTCACGACCGATGATGAAATGTGTTGCTCCCATATTCTGACGGAACAATGCATGCAGAACCGCTTCACGAGGGCCAGCATAAAGCATATCGAAACCGTATCCGGTAACCATTGCGCTGTTTTCTGGGAAGTAAAGTTCAACCATTTTACGAATCGCGGCATCACGAACGTCAGCAGGAATATCGCCTTTTTTCAATTTACCTAATAACATGTGAATAACTAAGCCGTCACAACCTAAACGATCCATCGCCATGTGACATAATTCTTCGTGTGCTAAATGCATTGGGTTGCGTGTCTGAAATGCAACAACTTTTTTCCAGCCGCGATCTGCGATTTCGTTACGAATTTCAATAGCTGTTTTGAAAGTGCCTTCAAAATCTTTTTCAAAGTATGAATAATTCAAAACTTGAATTGGGCCAGAAATACAAACTTTACCTTGCGCATTAAATGTATCTGCACCAATGTGATCTTCGCCAGCAGCAGGTGCGTATATTTTTTCAGTCATCAATGCCATGTCTGCATCAGAAAATTCTTCGATGCCTTCAACGGTCATTACAGCAAGTACTGGGTTGCCATCAACGTTTGGATCTTTAAGTGCAATACGATCACCAACAGAAATGCCGTCAGCATTTTCAACCAGATTTAAAACCGGTGTTGGCCAAAATAAACCAGATGATGTCTTCATGTTCGTAGCGACGGAAAGTGCATCCGCTTTGGTCATGTAACCCGTTAATGGATTAAAGTAACCCGTACCCATCATTACAGCGTTTGCTGCAGATGCTGAAGTTACAACGATAGAAGTAAGGCCTTCAGCCTCTTTTTGTAATGCTGCGTTTTCAGCTGCGTCGCTTACGAACAATGGGTTTAGTTCGTCAGAACCATGAGGTTTAATCATGTGTTATCTCCAGGTGATTATTATGCTGACCGTTATATTTTTTGAGTCAGCCCAATATTTAAAAAATCTGTTTTTCAGTAGTGGTGATTTTGGATGACGATTTTGCTTGTAGCGTTTTACTCTCGTATCCTTCTACAACTACTCGAAATGCGCGCGTATTCTACCTTAAAGTGGCCAGTTTTCGTAGTACTCGTAAAGGATAGAGGGGGTGTTAGTGTGAAATTTAAATGTTTTTTTGTTATGCTAGTACTAGCTAATAATTTATTGATTTATATCAATATGTTAAGGCGAGTGTGAGGTTACGATTTATCTCATGGAATGATTCTTTAATAGCGATACTCGTGTCGCGGTGTTTGATTAAACGAAAACAGGTATTTTAAAATTAATTAAATTAGGGGAAACATGATGAAATCTTTACTTATAGCAACCACAGCAGCTCTTTTGATGACATCATCAGCGGCCAATGCGTGGTGGGGCGGCGACAATGGTAACTGGAATAATAACAATAACTGGAACAACAACGGTTCTGGTTCTGGCGACGGATACGGTGATGGCTCAGGTGATTTTGATGGGAACTTCAATTTTGGGATGAATATGAAGGGTAAGGGGAATGCCCGTGGTAATAATTCATACTATGGAAATAATGCCTGGAATAATCGGAATGGATGGAATAGCGGTTACAACCGTGGTCCTGGTTATCGTCAAGGCTACGGTCAAGCTCCTGGATATGGCCCCGCTTCAAATTATTCGGGAAATTATCAGGGTCAAAATTATCGAGGTCCTAATCCAAATTATGGGCCTTATGGTCGTCCTCCATATGGACGTGGCCCAGCACCTGCGCCAGCTGAGCAGCCTGTACAACAAGCGGCTCCGGAGCAGTAGTCTTTGACTGTAAATAGAACGTAGTAAGTAATAAAAAAGGCTGCCCAGGAATTACCTGATCAGCCTTTTTATTTCGTGATAGAACTCTTGCTATTTTTCTCCCCATATTTCAGAGAGTCGTTTATCTCGACCGCAGCTGTAGCGGTAGTATTTATAGCGTAGAGGGTTCTTTTTGTAATAATCCTGGTGATAATCTTCCGCGGGGTAAAATGTGCTTGCGGCGACAATTTCAGTAGCAATTTCTTTTTCGAACGTTTTGCTTTGTTTCAACTTCTGTAGTGATTCTCTAGCAGCGTCTTCCTGATCTTTGTTTTTATAGTAGATGCCTGAGCGGTACTGTGAGCCAGCATCACAAAACTGACGGTCAATGGCGACAGGGTCAATATTTTTCCAGAAGATTTCCAGTAATTGTGCATAAGACACTTTGTCTGGATCGTAGACAATCTCTATGGCTTCAGTATGACCGGTATCGCCAGATGAAATTTTTCGGTAAGTTGGATTTTTTGTGTGTCCAGAGGTGTAACCGGATGTAGTGGAAAGCACACCATCAATTTTATCGAAGGGGGGCTCCATACACCAAAAACATCCACCAGCGAAGATTGCTGTTTCAGCATTTTTTTCTGCATAAGCAGATGTGCTAAGCAAGATAAAAAAGAGGGGTAATAGAAATTTCATGGTTGTCTCATAAAGCTAAAGGTACTGATATGACTTGGTAAGTTTGCATTAGTTTCGGAGCAAAGTGCGATGTTAAACTTTTGTGATAAATTGATGTATAAGATCGAGATATAAAAATAACAGGTAATAAAAAGGCGGCTATTAAGCCGCCTTTTTATATAACTTTTGTGAAAAGCTATGTTTTACTTATGCCACTTTGCGACGAGCAACCGCTACAAGCCCTAGTAAACCAGAACCGAATAACCA
>CAZCOZ010000179.1:0-2870 GCA_964500555.1 uncultured Thiotrichaceae bacterium
CATCAATAACATACGCTGCGCCAACTTTTTCTGCGACTTCAGGAATCAATTCTTCACCCCACATCGTTAGCGATGTATTACAGGCTTTAAAAGCAACACCTGCGTTATAGGCTTCCTGAATGACGGCATACATGGTTTTATGTGACTCTAAGTCAATTTCAACTTTTTCAGCAATGCCCGCAATTGCAAGCTGGCCAGATATTCCGGTAAAGATGACTTCAACTTCATGTGACAGCGCAGCAGCAATGGTCGCTTGAAACAAAGGCGCGTAGCAACCTTCAGGTTTAAGCGGATCGGAATTAGACATTACAATCAGTAATTTTTTTCCTGATAACGCTTTATTGGTCAACGTTTTATTCGTCATAGTAGTCATTCTCTTATAAATTATTGGATCAACTTACTCAACTAGCAATATCTCAAACATCGAGCTCAAGTTCAGGCGAATCATTCAGCGCTTCTATTTCGGTTGAAACATGTTGCCAATGTTTGTCCTGTTTTAAATCGTTCCAGTTCAACTGTCCCTGGCCATGCATTTTCACCAGACGCAATTGAGATTCAGGATTGGAATAACCTTTGATGTATTCAGCCGCTTCAAGTGCACCTGCTAAATGATTGCACACCAATGCCATATCACAACCCGCAGCTAACGCCTGTTCAGCACGTTCACCGTAACCACCTGCTATGCAAGCGGCTTCCATTGATAAGTCATCACTAAAAATAACACCCTTGAAAGCAAAGCGTTGGCGTAAAATGGTTTCTATCCAGAAAGTGGAATAACCTGCTGGTTTTGGATCAACATTATCGTAAATAACATGCGCTGGCATTATTGCTGCCAGTTTGTTTCCTATCATTGATTCAAATGGAATAATATCATTGGCTAATAATTCCTCTAACGGACGATGATCAACAGGCATGGCCACATGCGAATCTTCCACCACGCCACCATGGCCAGGAAAATGTTTGCCAACCGCCTGCATTCCGGCTTTATTCATTCCATGCATATAAGCATAAGCAATGGTTGCGACGGTTTTGGGTTTACCGTGAAAGGCCCTGTCACCTATCACACCGCTTAAACCGTGCGCGAGATCGAGCACCGGCGCAAAACTGAAATCAATACCACAGGCACGTAACTCAATAGCCATTAACCAACCTGCCTTCTCAGCTAAGGTTCGTGCCCTGTCTAAATGATCCTTGTCTAAATTATCCTTGTCTAAGTCATCCTTTGCTGTTTTTGCGAAAATAGCGGCTGCCGGTATTTGACTAAATCCATCGCGAAAACGCTGTACACGACCACCTTCGTGATCAACCGCAACTAATAGTTTAGGCTGTCTTAACGCATGAATATCTTCGACTAGTGATGTTATTTGAGCGACTGATTCAAAATTTCGAGTGAACAGAATCACACCGCCGACTTCGGGTTTAAGCAATAATTCTTTTTCAATGTCGCTAATGGTTGTTGATTCCAGATCAACCATTAAAGGGCCTAAAGTCATGCGTATACCTGATTATAGATTTAGTTACAGGATGTAGTTATAGATGTTAGTGATATATTTTTGTTATTCTAGTTATGGTGAAACACTGTACACCCTAATCTAGCAGAGTCCCAACAATAGTATTTAATACCATGGTGATTAATCGTATTGGATATTACAAAATTTCATTATCCGTGGAATATGACGTTGCAAATCAGTAAAAGCATGATCCCCTCCTTGTTCGACAACACATTGCGCATCACCATACTTTGCTTCAGCATCACGATAATCTAAAGTTTCATCGCCAGTTTGTAGAAAAATCAGATAGCGTTGAAGTTGAGTAATATTTTCGACTTCAAGTTCTTTTAATTGCTGGATATGGCTTTCATCAAACTCCCAGGATGCATCCTGAAAATAAAATTTATTTTCACCTGGATTATTTTCATCAAAAGATCGCGCCAGTGTTTCATAAGGTTTTACCGATGGATTAATCAATGCTGCAGCACCGGTATATTTTTCTGCAAGATAAGTCGCATAATACCCACCTAACGAACTACCGACAAAACTGAGTCGATGTGTCATTAAGGTTTTCTCTACCAGTTTTTCTAAAAAACGTTTTGCCTGTTGTGGGACTTCAGGAATTTGAGGACACAAAAGCGCATCTTCACAATTGTGCTCGCGCATGTAATCTTGTATTAACTGCGCTTTATGTGATTGCGGTGAGCTATTAAAGCCATGTAGGTAAAGTAGTTTTTGTGGTTTCATCTTTTAACACTCTATGAGTTCAGCAACGTAAATTCAACAAAAAAACAATAACAAGACATTAACACCTTATTCAAATAAGAAAATATAAATAAAAAAACCCCATAAAACAATATTTTATGAGGTTTTTTTAATGTTAGCACTAACTAACTTTCATTAGCGATGTCATGCTAAATCATTAGCTTGCTGCCATGTCTTTAAGTGCTTTCAATGGCAAGATTTTAACCACTTTACGCGCTGGTTTAGCAGAAACATCCATGAATTCGCCAGGGCGGAATGGATTTGGCACATTCTTTCTCGCTTTCGTTGCTGGTTTCTTATTAACTTTAATTTTTAATAAACCAGGTACTTTGAATTCGCCTGCGCCACGGCTTTTAATATGCCCTTCGATAACATCCCCTAATGATTCAAATACTTTAGCAATATCTTTGCGCGCTAGACCAGTGTCATCCGCGATATGCGCATAAAGTGCCGATTTAGTATAAGCATCTTTTATTGCTTTGATTTTTTTCTCTGGTGCTGCTTTTTTTGCTGCTTTTCTTTTTGCAGGTTTCTTTTTAGCTTTCTTTTTAGCTGGAACCATTTTGAGTACCCTTTAAGATTATTAAAATTATAATAGTGAAATATTTATTATTT
>CAZCOZ010000180.1:0-2841 GCA_964500555.1 uncultured Thiotrichaceae bacterium
TAATTTTTTATCACACTCTCGTGAACATAACCCGTTTCACCCTGCCAGTTATCTTTTTCAACAGGGTCGGATAAAACCGGGGTATAACGTAAATTTTTATGTTGCTGTAACCAGACTTGCACCATTTCATCCATATATAAATCACGTTTTGCACGCGCACCGCAAAATAAATGTATGGGTGTTTTTGAATTAGTGTAAAAGGCATGTTCTAACATCGCTTTTAATGGCGCAAAACCCGTTCCACCTCCCATTAAAATAATGGGTCGTTCATTATCTTCTCGTAAAAAATAACTACCCAGGGGACCTTCGATACGCATTAATGCTTTTTCTTTTAAACCATCAAAAACAAAATCACCAAAATGCCCATCGGGGACATGACGAATATGTAATTCTATATATTCATCATCATGCGGTGCATTTGCAATTGAAAAAGCACGACGCTTACCATCTTTAAGTAAAAACTCGATATATTGCCCCGCCATAAATTGCATGCGTTCTGTTTCTGGTAGTTTCAATTTAAGCATCATTACATCGTGTGTTAATAATTGCATTTTTTCTACACGACACGGTAAGGTCTTAATTTCTACATCTGCACTTTTTACGATCTCTCTTACTTTTATTTCTAGATCACTGGTCGCACAGGCCTGACAAAAAAGTGTTTTGCCGGCTTCATACTCTTTTTTAGCCGCCGCTCTTAGTGCATTTACATCATAATGCGTCTCACCGGAAAGTACTTCACCCGAGCATTTTCCACAGGCACCGTTTCGACAGCCATAAGGCAGGCCAACACCCTGACGCAATGCTGCGTCGAGAATAGTCTCGTTTTTATTGGCACTAAACGCATGACCAGTGGCTGGTACACGGATATTAAAACTCATGTAAGATAACTCAAAGTTGGTGTACGGATTAACGTGAATATAGGCTTAATTCACCATTTTCTCTTATTTTCCCCTAAAATGAAAATATTAAATTAAAACAACTGTTTATAAATGGAACGGACGTGGTATGGCGAGAGTAAAAGTGTACAGTACGGGTATTTGTCCCATCTGTGATAAAACCAAAAATTTACTGGTTAAATGGGGGATCCCTTACGAAGAGTTGCGCGTTGATACCGACCAGGTAGCCAGGCGCGAATTTTCACAAATCACCAATGGCGCACGCACCGTCCCCCAAATTACCATCGATGGAAAATGGATTGGCAGTTTTTCTGAATTAACCGAGCTGCATATGGACGATCAACTTGACGACTTAATGTCATAAATTAGGATCAGATTACATTTATAGAAACTTTAGACGTTTTTGCAGGAACTCTTATGGACAACTTAACGAAGACCAAAACTACAGCTGAAACAAAAAAAATGCCCTTCTGGGTTTTGTTAGCTTTTTCCGCTATACACAAACGCAAACATGCGCTTATTCTTATTTCAGCAAGTATTATTTTTATGCTTTACTGCTTTCCCTTCACCAAATTTATTGACAACGAAATAGTTGCGAAGCTATTTTTAATTGATGACTGGAGCTGGATAGCAATGATGATACCAGTTTGTATCTGGTATATTTTGAGTTTACGCTGGATGGATAAAAACAATGCCTGGGATCAGCTGGCTTAGTTATTCAACTGCCTTCATCTATTCCCAGTTGTTGCCAAATATCATCGATACGTTTTTTAACGTCTTCATCCATTTTGATTGGTGTTCCCCATTCTCGATCTGTTTCGCCTGGTAATTTATTTGTTGCATCAATGCCCACTTTTGAACCTAAACCAGAAACAGGCGATGCAAAATCTAAATAATCGATGGGTGTGTTTTCTATCATTGTAAAATCACGAACAGGATCAACACGTGTACTCATTGCCCAGATAACATCTTCCCAGTTTCGTATATCGACATCTTCGTCGACAACGATAACAAACTTGGTATACATGAACTGACGCAAGAAAGACCAAACGCCCATCATCACCCGTTTTGCGTGACCGGGATATTGTTTTTTCATACTGACAATTGCAACGCGATATGAGCATCCTTCTGGTGGTAAATAAAAATCCATTATTTCGGGAAATTGTTTTTGTAATATCGGAACAAAAACTTCGTTTAATGCGACACCTAAAATAGCAGGCTCATCCGGTGGACGACCTGTATAGGTGCTGTGATAGATAGGATTTTTTCGATGACTAATTCTTTCTATGGTAAACACGGGGAACATTTCTGTTTCATTATAATAACCGGTGTGATCTCCATAAGGTCCTTCTTCTGCCATTTCATCGGGATATATAAATCCTTCTAAAATATATTCTGCTGAAGCCGGTACCTGTAAATTACTTAAGGCACATTTTACCACTTCGGTTTTACTGCCTCGCAATAAACCTGCAAAGCCATATTCGGATAATGCGTCAGGTACTGGCGTAACGGCACCTAAAATTGTTGCGGGGTCGGCACCAAGTGCAACCGCTATTGGAAACGGTTCACCGGGATGTTTTTGTTGCCACTCTTTAAAATCTAAAGCACCACCACGTTGTGCTAACCAGCGCATGATGACTTTATTTTTTGCTATAACTTGTTGCCGATAGATACCTAGGTTCTGACGTTCTTTTTCTGGGCCTTTTGTTACCACGAGTCCCCAGGTAATTAAGGGTGCAACATCACCCGGCCAACAGGTTTGTATGGGTATGTTGTTTAAATCGACCTGTTCTTTTTCAAAAACGATTTCCTGGCACGGGGCTTTTTTTATTTCTTTCGGCGCCATATTTAATACCTGTTTGAAAATAGGCATCTTTTCCCAGGCATCTTTTAATCCTTTTGGTGGATCAGGTTCTTTTAAAAACGCGAGTAACTTTCCAACTTC
>CAZCOZ010000181.1:0-2809 GCA_964500555.1 uncultured Thiotrichaceae bacterium
ATTATACATTTTTAGTAACGCGGAAGTGAAAAGGCTCTTCGTGCAAAGGTCTCTTTTAATTAAAAAGATCAATATAATATTCATAACGAAATAGCCTGTTACGATTTCTACCTGTTGATTCTCGGAGAATACCGTGTTCAGTAAATTTTGCTAGTAGAGCATTTGCAGCAGGGTAACTTACCCCTGTAATAACTTTTATTGCTTGTGTATTAATAATGGGGCGTTCGTATAAATGCTCTAACACTTTCATGCCATTACCAGCTACTCGACCAAATTTTTCTGTAATTAAAGTCCGATGTGTTTCTCTTAACTCTACTATTTTACGTGCGGTATCCGTTGCTTCCTGTGACGCCAGCCAGACACCTCGCAAAAAGAATTTTAACCATGCTTCCCAATGACCATTGTCTCTTACGGCTTGTAAACGATCATAGTATTCCTGACGGTTTTTCTTAAAATAATGCGAGATATACAATACAGGTTTTTGCAAAACTTCTCGCTGATACAACAAAAACGAAATAAGTAATCGTCCGATACGTCCATTGCCATCCAGAAAGGGATGAATCGTTTCGAACTGTGCATGTGCAAGCCCTATCATTACCAATACAGGTAAATGTTGCTCACTATCATTAAGGAATTGTTCTAAGTCACCTAACACATTTAGTACTTGCTCAGGTGGTGGCGGAACAAAAATGGCTTCTTTTAACATGCACCCTTCTGGGCCAATCCAGTTTTGTATCGTTCTTAACTCGCCAGGATTTTTGTTGCTGCCTCTAACACCCTGCATTAATTCATTATGAATTTGTTTAAAAAGCCGAACCGATAAAGGCAGCTTATCTAATAACTCAAGCCCTTTATTCATGGCGCGGACATAACTTAATACTTCATCCACGTCATTGGGTCGCTCTGGATCAAGTATTTCAGCTTCCAGTTCTAACAAATCATTAAGTGAACTTTGTGTTCCTTCTATCTGACTTGATAAAACGGCTTCTTTTCGTACATACATGAAAACAAACAAATCAGGGTTTGGCAGTGTCTGAATGGAACCATCCAGCCGCCCCAATGCACGATCAGCTTTCGATAATAAATCCTGCATTTCAAAATCAACTTCCAGCACAGGGATTGGTGGCAATGGCTTTGGTACGAAAGCCTTATACTCACCTATTTGAGAAGTATAGACGCCCGCTCTTTCTGTATTATTCACTTTTTATATCACTCATAATAAAGTCTACCCATAATATAACGCTTAATTAACACTTATATTAAAGGCAGCCTTACATAAAAAGCAAGTTTTTTATTGTTAGTAACGTCAGGCTTACTTAAATTTCTTTTTATCAAGTTAGCATAACGTAACCTAATAGAGCACTTTTAACGCGCTGATTTTTTAAGATGCACCATCAATAAAGAAATGGCAGCGGGCGTAATGCCAGGAATACGCCCAGCCTGACCAATGGTTTCTGGTCGATGATCAGCGAGTTTTTGTTGTGCTTCTGCGGATAGGCCACGGACTTTTTCGTAATCAATTACATTGGGAATACTGGTTTGTTGGTGGCGTTTGGTTTTTTCTATTTCATCTAGCTGACGATCAAGATAGCCGGAATATTTCGCCTGTACTTCTACCTGCTCTGCAACACTTTTTGTTACGCCCTCTCCTTCACCAATGATTTCGACTAACGTTGCATAATTTATTTCTGGTCGACGTAATAAATCGGCTGCTTTGTAATTTCGGGTTAGTGGTTTTGCTTTGCCATCAACGGCTAATTTTTCTGCAAACGCTTTACTCATTTCTGATTCGGGTTGCACGTTCATTTCTGCAATTCGCTGTTGTTCTTTTCCGATGGATTCGCGTTTTTCTGAAAAAGCTTGCCAGTGTTCGTCGTTTATTAAACCCATGTCTCGTGCGACTTCTGTTAAACGTAAATCGGCATTATCTTCGCGCAAAATTAAACGGTATTCTGCGCGTGAGGTAAACATACGATACGGTTCCTGTGTCCCCAGCGTAACTAAGTCATCAACTAACACGCCGATGTAAGCCTGATCACGACGCGGTGTCCATGCTTCTTTTTCCTGTACTAAACGCGCGGCATTTATTGCGGCAAGCAAACCTTGCGCACCCGCTTCTTCGTAACCTGTCGTGCCATTTATTTGTCCGGCAAAAAATAATCCATTTATAAATTTTGTTTCGAACGATGCTTTTAAATCTCGCGGATCAAAAAAATCATATTCGATTGCATAACCCGGACGTGTGATGTGCGCGTTTTCAAATCCTTTCATTGAACGTACAAATTCAAACTGCATATCAAACGGCAAGCTAGTTGAGATGCCATTGGGATAAACTTCGTGCGTAGTTAACCCTTCCGGCTCAATAAAAATTTGGTGCGAAGTTTTGTCAGCAAAGCGCACAACTTTATCTTCTATCGATGGACAGTAACGCGGGCCAACACCTTCAATAACACCACTATACATAGGCGAACGGTGCAAACCTTCGCGAATAATATCGTGGGTTTTTTCATTGGTGTGCGTGATGTGGCAACTAATTTGTTCGGGATGTTGCGCAACATTTCCTGTGTAAGAAAAAACCGGTAACGGTCTATCACCTGGTTGCTCAACTAAATCCGAATAATCAATTGTGCGACCATCGATACGTGGTGGCGTACCAGTTTTTAAACGTTCAACACGAAACGGTAATTCGCGTAAACGATTCGCTAAAGCAATTGAAGGTGGATCACCCGCACGTCCACCGGAAAAATTTTTCTCGCCAATGTGAATTAAGCCACCAAGAAAAGTACCGACGGTTAACACAACCGCTTTG
>CAZCOZ010000182.1:0-2780 GCA_964500555.1 uncultured Thiotrichaceae bacterium
TATGCTAATAACCCACCAAGTATACGTCTTGTTCTTCCTCTATTCTCAGCCTACCAGGCATGCCCAAACGTATTCGTCGGTTTGTTATCTCTTCTATCTTGTTTTTGAAATATAAGCGCCCAAGCACTAAGACAGGAATCATTTTGCGAGAGTTAAGCTGAACCGTGTATGATCTGATCGAGTTTCAATAAACTGAATAATTTTGACAGATAATAATGATATTAGCAGAGGCATCACCGTTCGATAAAAGCTGGGCAGATTCTTTATTGCCAGAGTTTGAGAAGGATTATATGCAATCGTTAAAGGCTTACTTGCGAGAGGAGAAAGACAAAGGCAAAGTGATTTTTCCGCACTCGTCGCTGTGGTTTAATGCGCTCAACAGTACCCCGCTTGATCAGGTTAAAGTGGTAATTCTTGGGCAGGATCCTTACCCAACGCCTGGCCATGCTCATGGCCTGTGTTTTTCGGTGATGCCAGAGGTGAAGCCAATACCTAAATCACTGATTAATATTTTTAAGGAACTGGAGGGTGACCTTGGCATAAAAAACCAAAATGGTAATTTACAAAATTGGGCGAGTCAGGGTGTGTTATTGCTTAATAGTGTTTTAACCGTTGAGCGGGGGCAGGCAAATGCACATCAGGGAAAAGGCTGGGAAATATTCACGGATAAAATTTTTGAAGTGGTTAATGCGTTGGAACGTCCCGTTGCTTTTGTGCTTTGGGGTGCCTATGCGCAGAAAAAAGGTGCGGTGATTGATGCTCGTCATCTTGTGATTCGCTCGCCACATCCATCGCCACTTTCTGCTTATCGCGGTTTTTTTGGCAGTAAGCCATTCTCGAAAATTAATCATTTTTTACAGCAGCAAGGGCAGGCTGAAATTGACTGGGCGGTTCAGTGAAAGCAAGATGATTCCATCAGAAAAAAAGTTAAAAAATTTAGCGGAACAACTTGGTGACTGCTATAAAGCTCACGGTATAAAACTGGCTTCGGCAGAATCCTGTACGGGTGGCTGGTTAGCAAAAATCATTACCGATATTCCCGGTAGTTCTGCATGGTTTACGGGTTCGGTGGTTTGTTACAGTAATGAATCGAAGCAAAGTTTATTGGGTGTAACTGAAGCTACGTTAAAAGAGTTTGGTGCAGTGAGTGGCGAAACCGTACAGGAACTGGCAAATGGTTTGTTTGATAAAACCGATGCGGATGTCGTGGTGACGGTGAGTGGTATTGCAGGACCGGGTGGCGGTAGTGATGAAAAGCCGGTTGGTCTGGTTTGGCTGAGTTGGGGCACGCGTGGCGAACCGGTATTTACGCAACCCTTTAACTTTGAAGGCAATCGCGAAGATGTGCGTAAGCAATCGATTGCACAGATGTTGAATTGCTTGCTGGATTTAATGCGTTGTTCTGAGTGTTAGTGTGCTGAGCATTAGTTTTTGCGAGTAATCGATTCATGCAATTGCTTTGGTGTAACTAGCATCTTAAGAACATCATGTAATTTTATGATTTCATTTAGTTTATCAACATATTTAAACTCGTCAGGATGAACAAGCACGATTACTTTCGTCTGATCAGAATACTTCTGTAAACTGTACAACATCACATCTAAATTACTGATGTTAACGCCTGCGTAGTTATTTCCGTATCCATAAAAGAATTCTGCCACAATGAAATCAGGTTGCTGTGTTTTTAACGCGGCAATGGCTTTGCGCATGGAGTTAATTTTGGTTTCTTTAATGCCGAGTGATTGATAGAGCTCGGTCGCGTTCGGATGGCCGGATGATTCGATAATAGAAAATAATGTTGGTGTTGCCACAATAAAAACGGTTCAAAAATTGCCTGAAAATTTGCTTTGAAAGTTTGTAGATAATAAAACTGCGCGTCATATCAACAAACGCTTTTTGATATGACGCGCAGTTTATCCTGTTTTATTTAATCGACGCTAGTTCAAGCAGCAATTTGTTGGTTTTAAGTATCGGGTGGTGGCAGTGGTAAGCCCGCGAGTTTGCAAATTTCATGCGCAGGGTCTTTAGGAAAGAGACTGTATATATGTTTTTCGTAGGCTTTCTGGTCATGGAAACTTTTTGATTTCGCGCCCAAATCTCGCACCAGAGTATGCATCGTTGGACTGGTCATATTTTCTGCATGATACTCTCGAAAATAATAAATCAGTTCCCAGTGATCGTTAAACAGCTGAATGCCGTCTTTCTGTGCCAGCTCTTTGGCAACGTCTTCGCTCCAGTCATCCATATGCTGAAGAAATCCCTGTACATCTGTTTCGATATTTTTACCGTTTACTTCTACCATCATAACCAATAGCCCTCAATTAATTGAAACCACATTGTTGATACTACATGTAAAAAAACTGCCATGTGTTTGATAACACAGAGCAACTCTATCTATGAGAATACGCAAAGAAAAAAGCTTTGGCAAGGAAAAGCTGGTAATTATTTATGCAATGATTAAATAATTTTATGGCATTCGTTTCTATCGAAAAAACCAGTGTAAAAACTTTTTCAAAATTAGCTTCATTTTCAGTAGTAGAGGGCTATCTGATCGCTTTTTTCTATGTGATAATTCATCTGATAATTGCTGAGGCTCTTTAATATTAAATTTAAACCCAAACGGCAATTTGTAAATATTTTCAATCACTAATCTGATCGATAGGATCAGATCACAACGAGGAGTAATTAATGGACGACAATCGTAAAAAGGCACTCGATGCCGCTTTATCACAAATTGAACGTCAATTCGGCAAAGGATCTGTCATGCGTATGGGCGACGA
>CAZCOZ010000183.1:0-2762 GCA_964500555.1 uncultured Thiotrichaceae bacterium
ATCAAAACGACCCAGTGATTTATTACCGGTTGCCATCTCACGTTCACCCTGTAATACATGAACGGTTACTGCAGACTGGTTATCATCAGCCGTTGAAAACACCTGTGATGCTTTGGTAGGAATCGTGGTGTTTTTCTCTACCAAATTAGTCATTACGCCGCCCATGGTTTCGATACCAAGTGACAACGGGGTAACGTCAAGTAATAGAATATCGGTTACATCACCACCTAATACACCACCTTGAATCGCTGCGCCCATGGCAACCGCTTCGTCAGGGTTAACATCTTTACGTGGTTCTTTACCGAAGAATTTTTCTACTTCTTCCTGAACCTTAGGCATACGTGATTGACCACCTACCATAATAACGTCGTCGATGTCGCTTAAAGAAAGACCTGAATCTTTCAGTGCTACTTTACATGGCTCAATAGTACGTGCGATTAGCTCATCAACAAGACTCTCTAACTTAGCGCGGGTTAATTTGATGTTTAAATGTTTAGGACCTGTTGCATCAGCAGTGATGTAAGGCAAATTAACATCCGTTGACTGTGTTGAAGACAGTTCGATTTTTGCTTTTTCAGCCGCTTCTTTCAGACGTTGCAGTGCAAGTGGATCGTTGTGTAAATCGAAACCATTATCTTTCTTAAATTCTTCAGCCAGATAATCAATTAAACGCGTATCAAAATCTTCACCACCAAGGAAAGTATCACCATTGGTCGCTAATACTTCGAACTGATGTTCACCATCAATTTCTGCAATCTCAATAATCGATACGTCGAATGTACCACCACCTAGATCGTAAACCACGATTTTAGAGTCGCCACGGTTTTTATCCATGCCGTAAGCAAGTGCAGCAGCGGTTGGCTCGTTGATAATACGTTTTACTTCAAGACCAGCAATTTTACCTGCGTCTTTTGTTGCTTGACGTTGTGAATCATTAAAGTAAGCCGGAACAGTAATAACCGCTTCGGTTACTTCATGACCTAGATAATCTTCAGCCGTTGATTTCATTTTTTGCAGAATACGTGCAGAGACTTCTGGTGGAGCCATTTTCTTACCTTTGGCTTCAACCCATGCATCACCGTTGTCTGCTTTGATAATTTTGTATGGCACAAGTTTGATGTCACGTTGTACAACTTCTTCGTCAAAACGACGACCGATTAATCGTTTAACCGCAAAGACCGTGTCAGTCGGATTCGTCACTGCCTGACGTTTTGCCGCAGAACCAACAATTACTTCATCATCCGTAAACGCAACAACAGACGGCGTGGTGCGCTCGCCTTCGCTGTTCTCAATAACCTTGACGGAACCGCCTTCCATAACGGCGACACATGAGTTTGTTGTACCTAAATCTATACCTATTATTTTAGCCATTGCTGGTCTCCACTAATCTTTAATATTCTGTTCTTGTTTTAAATATGGGGCTAGTTTCAGTAAATCCAAGTAAACTAAGGAAAAATATCTGTTATTTACTTAAAAAAAGCTAAAAACTATTTGCCGCGAAGAGCGCAAAAAACACGAAAAAAGCTTTCTTGTTTCCAACCTTTGCGTATTTCGCGTCCTTCGCGGCAAAAATCTTTTAACTCTCGTCTACTGCTTTCGATACCATCACCATTGCAGGGCGAATCAATCGCTCATTTAGTGAATAGCCTTTTTGCATCACAGCAATAACCGTATTGGGCTCAACATCTGCACTCGGCTGCATCGACATTGCCTGATGCTTTTCTGCATCAAATTTTTCATTCACGGGGTTTATCTCTTCAATGCCGAGTTTTTCCATCATTTTTTCAATCATACTCATGGTCAATACCATGCCTTCTCGCAGACTCTCAGCACTGGCCTCTTCTACTGCCAGCCCCATTCCAAGACCATCAACCACAGGCAGTAGCTCATTCACAAATTTATCCATGCCAAACTTATGTGCGTTTTCTACATCTTTGGTATTACGGCGACGTAGGTTGTCCATTTCGGCTACTGCGCGTAGGTACTGCTCCCAGTTTTCAGTCGCCTTTGTCTGTGCTTTTTCAAGTTGTGCTTCAAGACTGTCGTCTTGCTCATTTTCAGGACTACTAACTTCCTCGGCAGTCACTTCTTCGGGTTGGCCTTCTTTGGTTAGCTCTTCGTCAAGCGGCTCTTCGGTATCTTTAATACTGTCATTCATAACGTTTTATGGTGTTGATTATTATTAATGTATTGTTGATGCTGTTTATGGTGTCAAAAATTGGGCTTTCAAGGGTTGCACTTAGATTTTTCTATTTAAGTGCATTGGTCAGCAAGCGCGCTGTCACATCAACAATCGGGATGACCTGATCGTAATTCATTCGCGCTGGACCGATGACACCCAGAACGCCGATGGCAGTACCACCTGCCGAATAGGGTGCAGTGATCACACTGCAATCACCAAACCCTTCGAAGCCAGCTTCGTGACCGATAAAAATTTTAACGCCTTCATCCTGAACACAACGATCAAACAAACCTAACATTTCACGTTTTCTATCGAAGATTTCAAACAGGTGCTGTAACTGCTTGCGGTCGGTATTGTCGTTGTAACGCACCAGATTTTTTTCACCCTGAACGATAAATTCAGGTTTGCTTACTTCATCGCTTGATAACGCTTTGTCTGCCATTTCAACAGCTGTCTTCATTGCGAGGTCGACATCCTGTCGCGTATTGTCGAGATCACTCAGTAATTTTTTGCGAATGTCATGTACATCCTGTCCAGTAAACTCCTGATTCAAAAAATTCGAGGCATGTTGTAATTCATT
>CAZCOZ010000184.1:0-2750 GCA_964500555.1 uncultured Thiotrichaceae bacterium
ACGTTAAAATGGTCGTCACACTAATCAACCCGATTGCGATGGAAGAAGGTTTACGTTTCGCGATACGTGAAGGTGGTCGTACTGTAGGTGCGGGTGTAGTGGCAAAAATTATTGAGTAATAGCCAGGAAGTGTTGTCTACATAGGCAGCGTTGCTTGCAATCGTTTCTGTAGAAGCGAATTACTCTAACTGAGTGTATTGCGGGAGGTGAGGCAGTGTCTTGCTTCCCGTGCACGGTTAGGCCAGTGGCTCAATTGGTAGAGCAGCGGTCTCCAAAACCGCAGGTTGGGGGTTCGAGTCCCTCCTGGCCTGCCAATATTATTTACATATTAATATATATGGGCAGGTGGATAAATGGTCGCTAAGACCGAAGAAGTCGTTTCTAACAAGCTTGATACTTTTAAGTTATTGCTAGCGATAGTAGTGCTTATTGCAGGCATTGTTGGCTTTTATTACTATGAGTCTGAATCGCAGTTATATCGTGTGTTAGGTGTCGTGTTTGCAGCGCTGGTGGCAATTGCCATTAGTTCTACCACGAATTTAGGTCAGGGTTTAATTGGTTTTGGTCGCGAGGCGCGTATGGAAGTGCGTAAAGTCGTTTGGCCAACACGTCAGGAAACGATACAAACAACCTTGATGGTGTTGGTAGCGGTGATTATTATCGGCATTTTTCTATGGTTGATCGATATGGTGTTGGCCGAAGCAATTCAGTTGTTAACGAGTGGAGCATAAGCTATGGCAAAACAGTGGTACGTTGTTCATGCTTACTCTAACTTTGAAGGTAAAGTTAAAGCCTCATTACAAGAGCATGTGCGTCTAGCGGGTATGGAAGACCTGTTTGGTGAAATATTGATTCCGACAGAAGAAGTTGTTGAAATTCGAGATGGTGCAAAGCGTCGTTCAGAGCGTAAGTTTTTCCCAGGTTATGTTCTGGTGGAAATGGAAATGAATGATGAGACCTGGCATTTAGTAAAAGATGTTCCTAAAGTAATGGGTTTTATTGGTGGTACCAAAGCACATCCGGCGCCTATTACTGAAAAAGAAGCAATGAATATTATTAATGCTGTTGCGGAAGGTGTTGAGAAACCAAAGCCAAAAGTTTTATATCAACCTGGCGAATCAGTGCGTGTTGTTGATGGGCCATTTAATGATTTCAATGGCGTGGTGGAAGAGGTTGATTACGATCGTAACCGTTTAAAAGTTGCAGTGCTTATTTTTGGTCGTTCAACACCAGTAGATTTAGAATTTAGCCAGGTAGAAAAGGGTTAATAAACCAGGTTAAATACATAACGTCATTGCGAGGTACGAAGCAATCTCAAGCAGACGACTGAGTTGCTTGAGAAGGTTGCCACGCTATCGCTCACAATGACAGAGTGGAAGAAAGTAGTTTTAATTAACAGTAGTTTTAATTTTTAACATAAATTTTTAATACAAAACGGGGAGCCCGAATAAAGTAAGGCGCTTGCACCCGGGAGAGTAAGATGGCTAAAAAAGTCGACGCGTATATCAAGTTGCAGGTACCTGCAAATGAAGCGAACCCAAGTCCACCTGTTGGTCCAGCATTGGGTCAGCATGGTGTTAACATCATGGAATTTTGTAAAACGTTTAATGCTAAAACGCAGAATATGGAAAAAGGGATGCCAATCCCTGTTGTTATCACTGTTTATAATGATAAAAGTTTCACCTTTATTACTAAAACCCCGCCAGCTTCAATTTTGTTGAAAAAAGCAGCGGGTATACCTAAGGGTAGCGGTGTTCCGCATACCGATAAAGTGGGTAAAGTTAATCGTGCGCAATTAGAAGAAATTGCAACTACTAAAATGCCTGATTTAACAGCGGCAGATATGGATGCTGCAGTACGTACTATCGCAGGCAGTGCGCGTAGCATGGGTATTGAAACAGAAGGTGTTAAATAATGGCTATGTCAAAACGTAATAAAGCGATTGCTGAAAAAATTGATAAAGATAAAGTTTACTCGCTAGAAGATGCGTTAACTTTATTGAAAGAAGTTTCAACAGTTAAGTTTAATGAGTCTGTTGATATCAGTGTTAACTTAGGAGTTGATCCTAAGAAGAGTGATCAGGTTGTTCGTGGCGCAACAGTGTTACCAAATGGTACAGGTAAGAACGTTCGTGTTGCTGTATTCACTGATGGTGATAATGCAACGGCTGCAAAAGAAGCCGGTGCAGATATCGTCGGTATGGATGATCTAGCAGCGGAAGTTAAAAAAGGCGTGATGGACTTTGATGTTGTAATTGCGTCTCCTGATGCAATGCGTGTCGTTGGTCAGTTGGGTCAAATTTTGGGGCCTCGTGGTTTAATGCCTAATCCTAAAGTTGGAACGGTGACACCTGATGTTGCAACTGCTGTTAAAAATGCAAAGTCTGGACAGGTTCGTTACCGCGTTGATAAGGCCGGTATCATTCATTGTTCAGTTGGTACGGTTAAGTTTGATGTGCCACAGTTAAAAGAAAACGTTGAAGGTTTGCTTGCTGATTTAATAAAAGCAAAACCAACAGCTGCAAAAGGTATTTTTCTTAAAAAGATTTCTATTTCAACAACCATGGGTCCAGGCCTGATGGTTGATCAATCTATTTACGGTTAAACGTAAATAGAAGTAAACATGTAGGGCGGGTTACGGCAAAAATCGCCTAACCCGACCTACGAAAGGAATTTATTGTTGGTCATGTTCTTTGTAGTATGGGCATGACTAACGATAAAGATTTGACAGCCGAGTGAGTGTTTTCACAA
>CAZCOZ010000185.1:0-2743 GCA_964500555.1 uncultured Thiotrichaceae bacterium
AGTTGAGGCGAAATAATTTGTATTGTTCCTCGGCCAAGACGAAGCAGTCCTTTTTCTTCCAGACGTTTTAAATGACGTGAAACTACTTCACGCGCAGTTCCTATTTCATTTGCGAGTTCCTGGTGCGTTGTCGCGATAAGATTCCCTGCAGTTGCCTGATCTAACAATGTTGTTGCCAGGCTTCGGTCTATTGTTGGTGAACAAAATTGTTCGATTCTTGAAAAGATGTTTGTGAGGCGGTGTGCAAAATTAGTAAAAACAAAATTTCTAAAATGTGATGACGCGCCAATAGCAAGATCGAACTCGACTGCTGGCACAGCAAGCACCTCTGTTTTTTCTTCAGTATGAGCCTCTGCAGGAAAAGTTGTACCACTGAGTAAACATGATGTTGTCAGAATACAACTTTCTCCAGCATGAATATGATAGAGCACAATTTCTCGCCCTTTTTCAGTAACAATTTGCACTCGGATGTTGCCACCGACAACTAAGATATAATCATTGCATTCTGCACCGGGCATGCTGACCTGAAATCTGGACGGAATTTCCATTAACCTCGATTTTTTAACGATACGATCAATTGCGGGGTCGTTTGTTTGCATCAATTGCGGAAAATATTTATTCCATAAATTTACATTTAACAAATCCACGTTGATTACGTCGGTATCATTCATAAGAGATAACTTCCTTTGATTTTGAAGGTTTATTTCAAAGCATGACGTCTAGCCTACCGTATTTATTCCATGCTTTATGTGATTGAGTCACAAAGCGTTTTTTATGTCTTAGTGACTGCGTTACAGACATACAGAGTCGTACTATATATAGTTCTGCTTTAGTTGAAAAAAATGTACAAAATGATTGCGGAGAACAAAATGTTTCAAATGAAAACATACCTGGAAGATGCTCATTGGAAAAATATAAATTACAGGTTTATTCTTCTCCTGTTTTTCTTAAGTCTGTTCAGTTTGCAGGCGAATGCCAGCCATAATAAATATGGCTACAATAGCGACGGACGTATTTTTACCTTTGTAAATGCCTCGCTCGGTGGAACTTTTACCGACAACCCTGACAATCCCTCAATAACTATCACAATTCCACCTGGCGCGCTTTCTGCCAATGCAAAATTGATTGTGCGTCCATTACGCCGTGTGAGAGATGTTGGCTCTAATCAGACTGCGGCGAGTCCAGCATATCGTGTAAAGCTAAAAAAGATACGTAGTAATAGAGGCTGGTGGAGTAGAGGTAATAGGAGCAGAGGCAACAATAAAAAATTAAAATTGAATGAGCCCATGCAGATTGAAATAGCCGCAACAGAAGTGCCGATTCATCCACAGATTGGTGAGATTGCGACTCGTCGCCATGGCGAATGGACACGGATGATGGCGAACTTTTACAAGTCTTCAACCAATAGTGTTATTACACAAACGAAAAAAACAAGAGGCAAATACCGTGTCGCGCATCGGACATTGCAGGCGCGTGATGCCAATGATGCAGATGTAGTAAGAGGACGTGAGCTGTATTTTAATGATGATTGGGGTAGCCATGAATACTGGGGTGGCACTTTCCAGTTACATGAGTTGTTAAATAATGTCAGTCCGGCAACGGCTGCATCACTGGGTGTGCAAATTGATATTACAAAAGTGCCGCAATTTATTGTTGATGTATTATTGGGCGATGATTTCGAATTCAAACAAGCAGCGTTGAATGACCCAGCGATCACCAGTGCATTGTTACAGGCCGATGCCGTTTTAGGTTTAAAAGCACAGTTTAATGATGAAGAGAATCCTAACCGTATTACCTCGGTTGGCCTTACCTGTGCGTTGTGTCATGTTACGGTAACGCCGACTGAATTCCAGATTGCTGCACCACCAGCAGATCCAACGCCATTGCCAATCGGTGTGCCTGTTATTGGACCACCTAATGCAGGTATTGCTCTCGGTACTATCTTATCGTTTACCCCGCTAGTTCAGTCTGGTTCAGAAAACGTCAATATCGAACAATACCAGAGTTGGGCGCCAGGCAGTTTCGATCCTCGCTTCCTGCCAAACAATCCGATTGACGACGGTGTAAACAATCCAAGTCAGATTCCACAACACTGGAATTATATTGATCTTGCTGAACAGGACTATGACATAACCTGGATTGGTATCTTGCACACCACCTCAGATAACGAATCATTAGCAAGCGGTCCCGAGTGTGGCATCGATTTACCGTTAGGCACAAATGGCGCATGGGGAACACCGGGCGCGATCATCAAAAACTTTGAGTTTGGTAATACCTTGCCACAATGGGTTTTCGATGCACTGGATGTCGCCGAAATCGAAGAACCAGGTATTGGTACAGAACCTGGTGTTACACAGGAAGTGACTCGTGAGAAGTTGCTCGACCTAAAAGCTTTTATGGAAAGCATTGTTAGCCCAGCACCACTTGCATTTGACGAAGCCAAAGCCGAAGCGGGTTGGGAATTGTTCTACGGAAAAGCGAACTGTGTAGCCTGTCATGCCTCAGCGGAAGGCACACGTGGCAAAAGTGCACGCGGTGATATTAGTAAAAATGAAGGCATCTACTTCACCAACATTGTAGAAAATGAACCACAAGGCCTACTTGGTTTAGGTATCAAAGTACCGGGTTTAAGAGGTCTGGCATTTACCGCGCCATACTTCCACGATGGTAGTGCCGTAACATTAAGTGATGTTGTTGAACGTTACACTTCACCGGACATTCCTCAAGTGCCTTCTACTTTGAC
>CAZCOZ010000186.1:0-2648 GCA_964500555.1 uncultured Thiotrichaceae bacterium
GGCACCATCATCAACGCCACAATGTTGATGATTTTAATCAACGGATTGATTGCAGGGCCAGCGGTGTCTTTGTAAGGGTCACCTACAGTATCACCAGTAATCGCTGCTTTATGCGCATCCGAACCTTTACCACCGTGATTTCCATCTTCGATGTATTTCTTCGCGTTATCCCATGCGCCACCGCCTGTGGTCATTGAGATCGCTACGAAGATACCTGTCACAATGGTACCAATCAACATGCCGCCTAGAGCTTCTGCGCCCAGGGTTAAGCCAACAATAATGGGTGCGGCTATAGGCAATAATGAGGGAATCATCATTTCCTTGATGGCTGCTTTGGTTAACATATCGACTGCTTTAGAGTAATCAGGTTGCTGGGTCTTATCCATAATACCTGGCATTTCTTTAAACTGACGACGTACTTCGTTAACGATACCACCAGCTGCACGGCCGACGGCTTCCATTGCCATGGCGCCGAATAGGTACGGAATCAATCCACCAATAAACAGGCCGATGATGACCATGTGGTTCGATAAATCAAATGTTGCAGCTTTACCTGCAGCTTCGAGCGTATAGGTGTAATCGGCAAATAAGACCAATGTTGCCAGGCCAGCAGAACCAATTGCATAACCTTTGGTTACTGCTTTTGTGGTGTTACCAACGGCATCCAGTGCATCGGTTGTTACTCGCACGTCTTCAGGTAGCTCGGCCATTTCGGCGATACCGCCTGCGTTATCGGTAATTGGGCCATAAGCGTCCAGGGCAACAATAATACCCGTCATTGATAACATGGATGTTGCTGCAATGGCGATGCCGTATAAACCCGCAAGTTCATACGCGCCCCAGATAGAAGCACAAATAGCCAACACAGGTGCGGCGGTTGATTTCATGGAAACGCCTAAACCGGCGATAACGTTTGTACCATCACCGGTTAGTGAGGCTGCCGCAATGCGTCTAACGGGGCCATATTCCGTCGCGGTGTAATACTCGGTGATTACAATCATCGCCATGGTCAAAGCCAGACCAATAAGTGAGGCATAAAATAAATCCATTGCTGCATAACCTTGCAGGTCTGACATCATTTCAGTCGTGACGAAATAGAATGCAATTGCGGAAAGAATGGCTGAAATAAATGTGCCTTTATAAAGCGCATTCATGATCTTTCCGCCATCAGATGTTTTTACAAAAAACGTACCGATAATAGAAGTAATAATTGAAACACCGCCCAACATTAGTGGGTAGGTCACCGCAAGTTCACCTGCATCTTTTAACAACAAACCGCCGAGTAACATGGTTGCAATCAGTGTTACCGCGTATGTTTCAAACAGGTCGGCTGCCATACCCGCACAGTCGCCTACATTGTCGCCGACGTTATCAGCGATAACAGCGGGGTTACGAATATCATCTTCAGGAATACCGGCTTCCACTTTACCTACAATGTCGGCACCAACATCTGCGCCCTTAGTGAAAATACCGCCGCCCAAACGAGCAAAGATGGATATTAACGAACCACCAAAGGCTAAACCGATCATGGCATGAAGGGCTTTATTCATTTCTAAACCCATGCTAATTAGAATACTGTAATAACCTGCAACACCTAACAATGCCAGGCCAACGACTAACATGCCTGTGATAGCACCACCTTTGAATGCAATGTCTAATGCCGGTGCAATACCATCACGTGCAGCTTCTGCGGTACGAGAGTTAGAACGAACCGAAACGTGCATGCCGATAAACCCTGCTAAAGCAGAGAAAATTGCACCGATAGCAAATCCCATAGCCGTTGTTGTATCAAGTGCGAACATTATTACGAAATAAACCAGCACGCCAACAATTGCGATTGCAGTGTATTGGCGTTTTAAATAAGCCGAGGCACCTTCCTGGATAGCCGTTTGTATTTTTACCATTTCTTCATTGCCCATTGGTTTTGACAGGACGCTAAAGATTGAAACGATGCCATAACCGATTCCGATGAAGGAACAGATGAGGACGATTAATAGTTCAGTAGACATTGTTGAGGTCTCCCTTAATTAAGTTTTAGATTAAATTTTAGATTCTATATTTATTGTTTGGATTAGAATTAATTTTCCGAGCTAATTGTCCAGCGCAGAAAAAATAGCATCGCGAATATCTTCAACACCACCAATACCTTCTATATGATGATATTTGGGTGCATTTGCTTCGCCGGATTTTGACCAGTCAGTGTAGTAAGCGATTAAAGGTTCTGTTTGATCGTGATAAACCTCAAGGCGTTTTTTAACTGTATCTTCCTGATCGTCGTCGCGTTGAATTAAATCTTCACCGGTTTCATTATCTTTGCCTTCGACTTTCGGTGGGTTGAAAGTAACATGATAAGTACGACCCGAAGCAAGGTGCACACGACGACCTGACATGCGTTTAACAATTTCGGCATCGTCAACATCAATTTCAACTACGCCATCAATCTGAACGCCCTGTGCTTTTAATGCATCTGCTTGCGGTAGCGTGCGTGGAAAACCGTCGAATAGAAAACCGTTTTTACAATCGTCTTCGGCAATGCGGTCTTTTACTAAACCAAGAATAATTTCATCAGTAACTAAACCGCCAGCATCCATTACTTTTTTAGCTTCGAGCCCCATTGGTGTGCCAGCTTTCACTGCTGCACGTAACAT
>CAZCOZ010000187.1:0-2534 GCA_964500555.1 uncultured Thiotrichaceae bacterium
CCAGCGGGCCGATGGTACGTTCATCGTATCACGCAGATTTGCAGGCGCATGGTGAATTTACGGGTTAAGCAGATGTCACGTCATTGCGAGGTACGAAGCAATCCCGTTAAGCGATTGGGTTATCTATAGGAGATTGCTTCGTACCTCGCAATGACGTTGATTTGTTTATAGTAATTAGGGGTAGAAAAGAATGGCATTTACTTCAGAAAAAACACTGTCATTCCGGTACGACGAGTCTGACGATGTGATTTTTTTAAAAGTGACATCTAACATTAAATTAAACGAATAATTTTTAGAGAGAAAAAAATGGGTTTCATCTTCAAACCAGTCCGCTGGGTACTAGGCCAAATAATCATCTTCGTCGATTGGGTAACGCGCCCAAAACCAGTAGAGCGTTCAGTCGAAGCACAAAAAGAAATCGATGGGCAAACAAAATCATTTGCCCTGTACCAATTTAATCAATGTCCCTTCTGCGTAAAAACTCGAAGAAAAATTCGTCGCCTCAATTTAAATATAGAAAAACGCGATGCCCGCAACGATCCAAAATGGAATCAGGAGTTAATTTCCGAAGGCGGTAAATATCAGGTGCCATGTTTGAAAATGGTGAAAGAGGACGGTTCGGTTAAATGGTTGTATGAATCTAGTAATATTAATCAGTATCTTGAAACAAAGTTTTCTGCAGATGTTTAATTGGGTTTTAGTTGGAAATACAGAGTTGGTAGCAAATAAAAATTATTTTATTTTGTGCAAAAATATTTAATCTATTCTTAGGTTAAATATTTCAATTTTAATAACCCTGCCACACTAATCGCATCCGTTATCTCACCACTCAAAACGCGTTCAACGGCCTCATCGAGCGGTAATTTTTGAATAAGTAAATCTTCGGTTTCTTCAAATTCTGTTTCACCCTGCGTTAAATCGCGCGCAACATAAACCAGTCCGCGTTCATTGGTAATTGAGTTGGATGTGTGAAGTTTCATTATCTCATGCCAGTCATTAGCAATTAATCCTGTTTCTTCTTTTAGTTCGCGTTGGGCTGAAATCAAAGGGTCAATATTTAGTGGTCCGCCGCCCATTGGAATTTCCCATGAATAGCAATCAGGTACGTAACGGTACTGACCAACCAGCCAGGTATTGTTGTTTTCATCCAGTGGAATAATACCAATCGCTAAATTTTTGAAATGGATTTTTCCATAATGCGATAAGCCACCACCTGGGTTAATTACTTCGTCTTCGCTTAGTATTATCCACGGGTTTTCAAAAACCGGTTTACTTGATTGTGGTTTCCATGGATTATTGGTTGTAGGTAATTTGTTTTTCATTTTTTATCTTCGTGGATGGATTGAAAGAAAATTGCTCCTGCATTTTCTTTACTTCCTACATCCATGTAGGTCGTACACTGAAAATTGTCTGGAACAATTTCAGTGCATTTTTCATTTTTCATTGCACCATCGCATCATCGCATAATCCGCCGCTTAATTTTACTGCCAGGTTTGGGTTTTGCATCTTCTTCCGTAGGCACAGGAGGTATCGGCGATGATGCTCTGATGGTGCTGAGCTGAATCACAATATTTTGTTTCACTTTTTCAATCTCAAATTCAGCCTGTAGATGTGTCCAGTAAGTTGCGCTACCGCCAAAGTAAATAGCGAGGCGTACAGCGGTATCGGCAGTGATACCTCTTTTTCCATGAATAATCTCATTGATACGTCTTGGTGGGACTTTTATTGCGCGTGCGAGTTTGTTCTGGCTGAGCTTTTGAGGCTCAAGGTATTGTTGTAGCAGTACTTTTCCGGGATGTTGGCGAGACATGTGTAAAATATAACATTAAACGTTATATAACGAAAGTCGTTATAAAATTTATACCTTTGTTTGCTGTTTCATCGCCTATTTGTGCTGATTGCGTCACATTGTCTGTTCTCGGTAATTGCTAAAAGTAATGGACTTGCGCTATAGTGGTCGACCAAGTAATTACGAAAGTAAATCAAAACGACAAGTAAATCAAAATAGGGGAAAAGTAATGGATTTAATGCAAATAGGCGCGCAACTTTTACAGAGTAAGTTAGGTGGTGGCGTGAAATCAAGTATGGTAACGGCAGCGCTAGGTGGTTTGTTGGGCGGCGGCGGTAAGGGCGGTTTTGATATAGGCAGTCTGGTTTCAAAAATGCAGGGTAATGATACAGGTGGTGATTTTACTCAATTGGCTAAGTCATGGTTGGGCGACGGTGGTAATGATGCTATTTCGACCAGTCAGGTAAGTGAATTACTTGGTAAAGATAAAGTAGCTGAGTTTGCATCACAGTTGAACGTTGACGAAGGAACAGCATTAGGTAGTCTGACCGATTTATTGCCACAGATGGTTGATAAAGGCAGTTCAGGCGGTTCTTTGCTTGACTCTGTTGGCGGTATCGGTGGTTTGATGGGTATGGCGAGTAAATTTATGAAGTAAGTTTTTTCGCTGTATTAATTTCGCAATATAAAAAAGGCCGAGCAACTATTTGTTCGGCCTTTTTTA
Source organism: uncultured Thiotrichaceae bacterium (assembly GCA_964500555.1). GTDB lineage: Bacteria > Pseudomonadota > Gammaproteobacteria > SZUA-229 > SZUA-229. The sequence continues at coordinate 2,514 of CAZCOZ010000187.1, forward strand.
TGCTCTTGTTCTCATGCTCTG